>CACZPR010000111.1 GCA_902783155.1 uncultured Spirochaetaceae bacterium | reverse complement strand
CGCCGCAGAGCAATACGCCACCTTGTGGCACGGTATGGTGTTCTCATATGGTATTGCAGTCGGGTTTAATACCCCTTGTTTCGCCCCAGAGGGGCGGGGTATTAAACCCTCCGCTCGAATAAAAAAAATCGTTCTGGCAATTCTGGGCTACACGGTCTGGCCGTTTTTGCTCCTGTTCTGCACAAAAATATTTTTCGGCACCCCGCTCTGGGTTGTGAAATCCTATGTCCCGGATTTGTACTTAACAATTCTGACCGGAAGCGCGCTCTCCATTTTCGGTGGAGCTGTAAAAATTGCAAAAGCAATTGGAAAGAAAAATAGCCGGACCCGTCGATTTCACTGATTTTCCACTTGTTTTTCACATATAATTGCCATATAATACACATAAAGGCATAAGGAGAAAATATATGGCAAATTTGACAATAACATTGGACGACGCAGACAAAAAAGGAATCTCAGAATTTTGCGAGCAGATTGGAATGACAATTTCAGGATTGTATAATGTATTCACAAAACAGGTCCTGCGGGAAGGACGCATTCCATTTGAAATTGCCGTTGACCGTCCAAACAAAAAAACAATCCGAGCAATGAAGGAAGGCGACAAGCTCATAAAAAAATATCAGAAAAATCCATCTTCTGTTAAAACATACAATAATGTAAATGATTTAATGGAGGCTATGCTCAAGTGAAAAAATTTTCTACAGAAAAAACAAAGTACACAGCAAGCTACACCTCCACAATGAAAAAAGATTTGAAACGAGCAGAAAAGCGTGGATATAATATGCAAGAATTTGCGGACATTGTATGCAAACTGGCAAACGATGAACCGCTTGACGAACATTTCCACGACCATGCCCTTGAAGGAAAATGGGTGGGACACCGCGAACTGCATATCCGACCAGACTGGCTTTTAATTTATAAGAAAAAAGATAATCTGCTGATACTCGAACTTTCCCGGACAGGCACACATTCCGACCTGTTCAAAAAATAGGATTTTTTTGCGTTAAGGATTGTAGGGGCAGACCGAAAGGGCTGTTGCGCAGCAATGAAACCCCGGAAAGCCTGACCCGAATGTAGTGAGGGGAACGCCCCCAATAAAAATCAAGAATAAATTCAAAGATAAAATCTTGTCAATTTTTATTAAAGCATGTAACATAATGTCAAAGCTACCACCAAGAACGAAAGTTTTAATGGTTTCTATAAATGGAGGAAAAAATGAAAGAGGTTTTTGAATTTATAAAGGAGTGCGGGACCTACTATCTTGCGACGGTAGAGGATGGACAGCCAAGGAACAGACCATTCGGGACAATCAATATTTTCGAGGACAGGCTTTACATACAGACCGGAAAGTCGAAGGAAGTTTCAAAGCAGATTCAAAAAAATCCGCGCGTGGAGCTTTGCTGCTTCAACGGAAAACAGTGGCTCAGGCTTTCGGGAGAGCTTGTGCGTGACGACCGGGTTGAACCAAAGAAGGACATGCTTGAGCATTACCCACAGCTGAAGTCGATGTACTCCGCCGATGATGAAAACACCGAGGTCCTTTATTTTAAAAATGCGACCGCGACAATTTCAAGTTTCACCGACGCGCCCAAGGTAATAAAATTTTAGCCGGAGATTAGCCATCCCTTTTCAACAGCGGCATCAATATTTTTTTCAACCCATGCGTAGACTTCCGGCATGAAGTCCCTGATGATTTCCACACGCTTTTCGACTGCGGCACGATTTGTTCCACCTTCAACCCATGTGTGTCCGTCGGTCAAAGTGTTGTGGAGGAAGGGCTGGATTCTGTCCATACATGCGGCGTATTTTGAGTCGGGAGTTTCCATGGCATCGAACTCTTCCCACAGCGCACGGATTTCTGAACCCTGGTCCGGTGGAAGCTGGGAAAAAAGTCTGTCAGCCGCCTTTGACTCACGTTCAGCCTTGTCAAGATTTGCGTCCACGTCGTAGGCAAATGTGTCGCCCGCGTAGATTTCAACAAGGTCGTGGACAACGCACATCTTTACCGCACGCCCAATGTCAACCTTCTCACTTGCGTATTCCGAAAAAATCAATGCCATCACGGCAATGTGCCATGAATGTTCCGCATCGTTTTCGCGACGTGACCCGTCAATCAGCACCGTGCGCCGGAGGATGGAAGTCATCTTGTCAATCTCGGCGGTGAACCTGAGCTGCCGGTCGAGACGTATGTTTTTGCTCTCAATAAAATCCTGTATTCCCATGTGGATATATTATAGAAGAAAGATGGGCGGGTAAAGAGGATTCGGAATGAAAGTTTTTTCATGTTTCTATTGACAGTAACACCGCTGTATGATATATTGTTTCTATCGGTAGTAACACAATTTTTAAGGAGCAAATTATGGCAAGGACGGATTCAATATATTTTTCACTTCCATGCGACAGGTACACACCGTTTTCATTGGCAAAAAAAATTGGCGCGTCGGCAATTCTTGAGAGCGCAAGTTTCGCACAGGGAAGGCAGAGGTATTCAATCCTCATGGTGGAGCCGGCTTTCCACATTGTGCAGGACGAAGAGGGCGTGGCCTTTTTGATTGACGGACGCAGACTTCCATACAAGGAAAAAAATACGACGGGCGAAACAGTTGCCCCGGGAAGCAGGGTCCTCCACACTCCCGACATTCTGGACGCACTTCTCTACGTGGCCCAGCAGAACGACATGAGCGTTGTGCGTGATGAAGATGGAAACGAAAGTGCGAACAACATTCCGGTTCCCGCGAGCGGACTTGGATATCTGAGCTACGAGTTTTCGGCAAGATGCGACACAATAACACTTGCGCCCCAGACGGACGAGCTTCACATTCCCGAAAGCGAATTCATTGCGGGACACATCTATGTTGTGTTCGACCATTTCACAGAGAGGCTCCACGTGTTCGCGCTGAACTACAACGAGCACCAGATTGATTTGGACAAGGCCGTTGATGATTTGAAAAAGCGCCTGAACGATTTGGACTTCTCATATCTCTCCGCACCGGAAGACCCTAAGCCTGTCCGCGTAATCACAAACCTTGAGCAGAGCGAGCGCGAGTACAAGGAAAAGGTCGAGGCTATCAAAAAAGAAATTGTGGCGGGAAATCTTCTGCAGGCGGTCCCGAGCCGTCGTCTCCAGATTGAGTGCGACAATTCCGCCCTAGAAATTTATAGAAGACTCCGCGCAGTAAATCCAAGTCCATATCTTTTTTACATTGACTTTGGCGAGCGGCAGCTGATTGGTTCGTCCCCAGAAAGTCTGGTCCGTGTCCGCGATGGTGTCGCATCAATACGTCCGATTGCGGGAACAAGGAGGCGCGGAAAAAATTCTTGTGAAGACGAGATTCTTAAAAACGAACTCCTGAATGACTCAAAGGAAAGGGCCGAGCATCTGATGCTTGTCGATTTGGCTCGCAATGATTTGGGACGTGTGTGCAAAAACGGAAGCGTCGAGGTCTCCAGGTTTATGGATGTCGAAATGTTCAGCCATGTCATGCACATTGTAAGCGACGTGCAGGGAAAAGTTGCGGAAGGATTCAAACCCATCCAGGTTCTGCGTGCGGCATTTCCAGCGGGAACTGTCAGCGGTGCGCCAAAAATCAACGCGATACAAATTTTGAGCCGTCTTGAAAAAACAATGCGAAGATTTTATGCGGGTGCAGTAGGCTACATCCAGTCCAACGGGGACCTTGATTTCTGCATCGCAATCCGCTGTGCCCTCAAGCAGGACAAGGTTTGGTCTTTGCAGGCGGGCGGTGGAATTGTCTACGACTCAAACGCAGACAGGGAATGGGAGGAGACCTGCGAAAAACTCCGCGCACTCCAGAGCGTTTTCGACATTGCAAAATAGTTTTGGACTTCAGATGTGACGCTTGATTGAATCAATGTACGCGCTCGCATACCGGGAAAGCGTCACACCCTTTCTTGTCAACACACCGACAGTCATGCGCTCGTCACTGTCCAGAGGTTTCGCAATGATTTCCGGACCGTTGAGTTCATGGCTGATTACACCCGAGCAGATTGTATACCCGTCCAGACCAATCAGCAGATTGAAAAGCGTCGCCCTGTCACGAACCTTGATGTTTTTTGGTGAGTCAAAATCAATTTCCGAAATCGGTTCCTCCGCAAAATAAAAAGAATTGAAATCACCCTGCTCGTAAGTCAGATAGGGAAATTCCGAAAGATTTGCGAAAGATATTTTTCTTTTTTTCGCAAGCGGATTTGACTTGGACACAAAGACATGCAGCGCGGTCGTAAACAGAGGCTCAAAGCAAAGGCCGTTCTTTTTTATCAGCCTGTTGATTACATCCTCATTTCTGGAGCTTGTGTAGATTACGCCCACCTCGCTTTTTAGGTGCGCAACATCCTCAATAATTTCATGGGTCTGGGTTTCCCTCAAAGTAAAATCATATTCCGCGCCGCCGAACATCCTGATTACATCAACAAATGCGTTCACCGCAAACGAATAGTGCTGGCAGCTCACGGAAAAAATTGTTGAGGCTCCACCGCCACCCTTGTACCTGTCCTCAAGAAGTGCGCTCTGCTCCAAAACCTGTCTGGCGTAAGAAAGAAATTCGTCGCCATCGTTTGTCACTGTAACACCCTTGTTCGAGCGAGAGAAAATTGTGATGCCCATTTCATTTTCCAAATCACGTATCGATGCGGTCAGGCTTGGCTGAGAAACAAAAACACGTCTCGAAGCCTCGGTAATGTTCTTATAGTCCGCAACCGCCACCGCATATTTAAGCTGCTGCAATGTCATGTAAAAAATACTAGCACAAATCAAAAAAAGTTGCCATAGGAAAAAACTATCGCAATCAGCGTGAAAATAGTATTTTTCAAAGGCATGAAAAATACCTATAATAATTTAAAATCTATAAAAATGGTAGGCAATTATGGCAAAAAAAACATCTGTAATAGGGTTCCCGAGAATTGGTAAAAACCGTGAACTTAAATTCGCGGTGGAGAAATTTTTCAAAAACGAATCTACGGCGGCTGAATTGGAAAAGACTGCGGCGGACATCCGTCTGTATGGCTGGAAAAAACAGAGCGACAGAGGAATCTCGTTCATTCCGTCAAACGATTTTTCTTTTTACGACAATGTTCTTGACACCGCATTTCTTTTGAACGCAGTTCCGTCGCGCTACACAGAGCTTGGACTTCCGCCGCTAGAAACATATTTTGCTGCCGCCCATGGATACCAGGGTCCAGCGGGCGATGTGAAGGCTCTCCCAATGAAAAAATGGTTCAACACAAACTACCATTACATTGTCCCGGAGCTTTCCGATGACACAGCAATTTCACTCTCCGACAAAAACAAAGTGACCGCGGAATACAACGAAGCGAAGAAAGCCGGCATCCAGACAGTTCCATCGCTTGTTGGCCCCTACACTTTTCTCCATCTTTCAACATGCACCGGAAAAAAAACTGCGAAAGATTTTGCGGAAGAATCCATCAGGGCATACGGAGAGCTTGCGGAAAAACTTTCAAAATCAGGAGCCGAATGGATTTCATTTTCCGAACCGGCCCTTGTCCTTGACGTGACACCTGATGAAAAAAAATTTTTTGTTTCGCTCTACACAAGGCTGATTGAAAAAATCCGTGCGGAATCAAAAATCAAAATCGCGCTGCAGACTTATTTTGGCGACATCCGCGATGTGTATTCAGATGTCTGCTCGCTTGGCTTTGATGCGATTGGTCTGGACTTTGTTGAAGGGAAAAAGAGCCTTGAACTTGTGTCATCCGGATTTCCAAAGGACTGCATTCTTTTTGCGGGAATTGTAAACGGAAAAAATATCTGGCGCGCAAACTATGCGGAAAAAAAATCCTTGGTTGAAAAAATTGAACACCATGTCGATTCTGAAAAAATTGTAATCGGAACTTCCTGCTCCTTGCTCCATGTTCCATACACAAGCGTCTCGGAAGAAAAACTTCCAGATGAAATCAAAAAGCATTTCTCATTTGCCGAAGAAAAACTTTGCGAGTTGCATGAGATTGCGGAAGAAAATGTTGCGGCCTTCATTGAAAATCAAAAACTTTTTGCGAAAAACAGGGTTGAAAAAAATCAGGATGTCCAAAAAGCAATTTCCGATTTGACCGAAGCGGACTTTGAACGCAGCCCATCTTTTTTTGAACGTGAGAAAATCCAGCATGAAAAATTCGGGCTGCCTCTTTTCCCGACCACAACAATTGGTTCGTTTCCGCAGACCAAAGAAGTTCGTGCAAACCGCGCATCATTTAAAAAAGGGACCATCACAAAAGAACAATATATTGCATTTAATCAAAAGAAGATTTCCGAGTGCATTGCCCTCCAGGAAAAGCTGGGTCTCGATGTCCTTGTACACGGAGAGTTTGAGCGCAACGACATGGTTGAATATTTCGGGTCCCAGCTTGACGGATACATTTTCACCCAGAACGCATGGGTCCAGAGCTACGGAACTAGGTGCGTGAAACCTCCAATCGTATGGGGAGATGTGAGCCGCCGTGGACCGATGACCGTTGAATGGTCGGTGTTCGCCCAAAGTCAGACAAAAAAAATTGTCAAGGGAATGTTGACCGGACCTGTCACAATTTTGAACTGGTCGTTCCCGCGTGAGGACATAAGTTTAAAGGAGCAGGCACAGCAGATTGCGCTCGCCATCAGAAGCGAAGTTCTTGACCTTGAGAAAAACGGAATCCGAATCATCCAGATTGACGAGGCGGCGTTGAGGGAAAAACTTCCGCTAAGACATGCGGACTGGCACACAGAGTATCTCGACTGGGCAATTCCGGCTTTCCGTCTTGTACATGCAAAAGTCAAGGCCGAAACACAGATTCACACGCACATGTGCTACAGCGAATTCAACGACATAATCCGTGACATCGATGCGATGGATGCGGACGTAATCACATTCGAGGCAAGCCGGGCAGACCTGAAAATTTTGGACGCACTCAGGGAAGCCAATTTCAGAACTGAAGTTGGTCCCGGAGTTTATGACATCCATTCTGCAAGAGTCCCGTCGGTCAACGAAATCAAGGACGCGCTGAAAAAAATGCTTTCAAGGGTGCAGAAGGAAAAACTTTGGGTCAACCCGGACTGCGGACTAAAGACACGTGGGGATGCGGAAACGGAAGCAAGCCTCGCAAATCTGGTTCAGGCCGCAAAGGAGCTTAGGACCGAAATCTAAAAAATGACTTGAGGACATCCCTAAAAAGTATCGGCTGGTCCACAACGGGCCGGCCTTTTTTGTTTAAAAAATTTTTTTATGTTTCTATTGACAGTAACAACTTTTTCTCTTATAATGTTTCTATAAATAGAAGCAAGGAGATTCCAATGATTGCGTTCATAGACAACAAGGACAGTTTCACATTCAACATAGTGCAGAGCCTGGAGAGAGTTTCGGGCGACTGTGTAAAAGTTTTCCGTTCGGAGGAAGCGAGTGTCGAAGAAATCGATGCGGAAAAACCAAGCCACATAATCATCGGACCCGGACCCGGCACACCACAGGAAGCTGGCATTTCAATAGAAGCAATCAAACACTTTGCGGGAAAAATTCCGATTCTTGGAATATGTCTTGGACACCAGGCAATTGGAGCTGCCTTTGGAGCAAACATTGTCGGCGCAAAATATATCCGCCATGGAATTGTCGAGGAAATCAAAACGGACGGTCGGGGCATTTTCAGAAACATTGGACCCAAGGGAAATTTCACCCGCTACCACTCGCTTGTTGTTGAAGAAAAAAGTCTTCCCCCGGATTTTGAAATCTCGGCACGCGCAAAGGACGGCGATATAATGGGAATCCGCCACAAGTCCATGGTGATTGAGGGAGTGCAGTTCCATCCCGAGTCAATTGCGAGCGAAAAAGGTGACGCACTTTTCAAGGCATTCTTGAACTACAGCCGGGAGAATATTTCGCACGTGCTGATTTTAAACCAGCTCATCAACCAGAAAAAACCGTTGAGCAGAGAGCAGACCGCAAATTTCATAAGCGAACTCACGGACGGAATAATGGACGAAAAAATTGCCTCATCAGTTTTGACAGCGATGGCCTCACGTGGACTTCCGACTGCGGATGAAATGTCTGGAGCCGCGCAGGTCATGCTTGCGAAAAAAACAAAGTTCCCTCTGGAAAGTCAGGGGCTTGCGGAGATTGTTGGAACAGGTGGAGACGGAAAAGGTTCGTTCAATATTTCGTCGATGTCGGCACTGGTAGCTTCAAGCTGTGGACAGGCAATGGCAAAACATGGGAACCGCGCTGTATCCTCCAAATCCGGTGCGGCTGATTTTTTTGAGGCACTCGGAATCAACATAATGGCGAAACCGGAAAAGACTGCGGAGCTTATCAAAAAAACGGGATTTGGATTTTTAATGGCACCGGTCTACCATTCGGCAATGAGATTCGCCGCACCAATCAGAAAGGCTCTCGGAATCAAAACAATTTTCAATGTGCTTGGGCCTCTTCTGAATCCTGCAAACGCGGAGTTCGAGGTCCTTGGTGTATATTCAAAGGAGCTTCTGAAAGATTACGCCCATGCCGCAAAATCGCTTGGAGCAAAACGTGTTATGGTCGTAAATTCGGTGGACGGATACGACGAGATTTCTCCATGCGCAATCACAAATGTCTACCAGATTGACGAAAAGGGAAACGAAAATCAGTACATGATTGACCCTGCGAATTTTGGAATCACCGATGCGGATGAAAACGAACTTTACGGTGGAAACGGAATGGACAACGCAAAACTTGCTCTCGAAGTTCTGAACGGCGGAGGACGAAAGACAATCCGATATGCGGTTGGACTGAACGCTGGGGCCGTGCTCTATCTCTGCGGAAAAGTCAGGACACTTAAGGACGGATACAAAATGGCGCTGGACGCTCTTGATTCTGGAAAGGCAATGGCAAAGCTGAAGGAAATCCAGAAGACAAGCGAAGAACTAAACGCGGATGAAAAACAAAGCGCATAAAAACCGGGGCAGAGCATGAACGACATTCTTACGGAGATTATTGAAAAACGTCGCGCGGACATTGAAAAACTTGGACCAGATTTTGGAACAGCGCTGCCACAAAAAAGAAGCAGACCCGTGCATCCATTTCTGAAGGACAGGGGCGTGATTCTTGAAGTGAAACGCGCATCCCCAAGCAAGGGAGACATTTCCCCGGACCTTGATTCATACCAGACCGCCCTCTCATATTCAAAGTCGGGTGCCAGGGCCATCAGCTGTCTTACGGAGCAAAACTATTTCAAAGGCTCCCTATCCGATTTGATGAACGTGTGTCTTGCGGTGGACGATTTTGAAAGTGAAACACATTCACCCGCACCGGCAGTTCTTCGGAAGGACTTTCTTTTGTCGCCGGACGAAATTGAAATTTCATACAGGGCAGGAGCGGACGCTGTTCTGCTTATCGCACGCATTCTTGACTGCGAAACATTTTTGGAAATGGCACGCGCCGTTGAAAAATTCAAAATGTCCGCGTTGATTGAAATCCGCAGCGAAGATGATTTGGACAAACTGAAATTCGTCATGGACAAAGTGCGTGGAAAAAATTTTATCTGCGGAGTGAACAGCCGGAACCTGTCAAATTTTAAAATCGATTTGCTCCGTCCCTGCATGATGATTGAAAAAATCCAGAGCATAATGGGCGACAACGCCAAAATTATTTTTGAAAGCGGTGTCACAAAATGCGAGTGCGCAAAAGTTGTCGGCTCGCTTGGATTTTCGGGTCTCCTGCTTGGCGAGGCTGCCGCAAAAAATCCTTACATGAGAAAGAGCCTGGTCGAATCCTTTATGGAGGCAAAGCCAAACAGAAATGCCGAGTTCTGGAAAAATTACGCCAGGTCGGTGGACAGGACTCCAAAAATAAAAATCTGCGGAATCACGAGAATTGAGGACGCTGTTCTTGCGTACAATCTTGGGGCGGGCTTTTTGGGATTCATCTTTTCACATGCGTTCCCACGCAGCGTGAGCCATGACGGGCGGCTAAAAAAATTGCTTCCCGGTCTCAAAATCCTAAAAACAAAAAAGGTTGCGGTAATCACCGAGACAGAATCGGAGGAAAGCAAAACAGCGGTCCAGCTTGTGAGTGACGGGACATTTGACGTTCTCCAGTTCCACAACATTCCGTATGAAAAAATCCCTGCGGAACTTCTGGAGCTTCCCCACTATTTTGCGGTGAAATCCATGCAAGAATACGAGTCGCTTTTTGAGAGGGGCGAGATGCGTATTCTTCTGGACCTTCACGGCTTCGGCGGACTTTCGGACAACGATTTGGATATGGACGCAAACAATGCCACATGCTGCGACACAAAGGCAATGTGGATTGCGGGAGGAATAAACCCCATGAACATTTGCGATGTCCATAAAAAATTCAGGTGCGAGCTTATCGATGTCTCCGGCGGAATTGAAAACGAGGGAGAGATTGGAATCAAGAATGAGGAAAAAATGCGGAGCCTGTTTTTGTTGACAGAGGGATTATTTCGTGCAAAATTATAGAAGCGATACGAAATAAAAGAACATATATATAGAAGATACTTTAGGGGACAGCATGGAACAGAACACCAGCCATTCGGACAATGGATTTTTTGACAAATTCGGCGGAAAATATGTTGCGGAAGTTTTGCGCAGACCGCTCGATGAACTTGAGATTGCATTCACGGATGCGATGAAGGACAATGATTTTCTTGAGGAGCTTGACCTAATCCGGCGCGACTATATCGGACGAGAGACCCCGCTTTACTTTGCACCCACCGCTACAAAACTTTTGGGGGGCGCACAGATTTACATCAAGCTGGAGGGACTTGCAAACACTGGTGCGCACAAAATCAACAACGCGATTGGACAGTGCCTCCTTGCAAAACGCATGGGCAAAAAAAGAATCATAGCGGAAACAGGGGCCGGACAGCATGGACTTGCGACAGCCGCGGCGTGTGCAAAACTTGGTCTCGACTGCACAATCTACATGGGCGAAGTTGATGTGAGGAGGCAGCAGCCAAATGTGGCGGCAATGGAACTTTACGGCGCACGTGTCCACCCAGTGACAAGCGGAAGCCGGACATTGAAGGACGCTGTAAACGAGGCGATGAGGGACTGGGCCGCTAATCCCGACACCACCCACTATGTTTTGGGAAGCGCGCTTGGACCTGCCCCATTCCCGGACATCGTTAGAGAATTCCAGAGCGTGATTGGCCGTGAAGTAAAAAGGCAGGCAGCGGAGCGTGGAATAAAAATTGGAGCGATGGTCGCATGTGTTGGAGGAGGTTCAAATTCCATTGGATTTTTTGAGCCGTTCATAAACGAAAAGAAGCCAAGACTGATTGGAGCCGAGGCCGGTGGAATTGGTCCGAACGTTGGTGAAAACGCAAGCAGGATGACAGGAAACGCGGCGAGGGATGGAATCATGCAGGGCTACAAGAGTCGCTTCCTTTTGGACGAGGATGGACAGGCCCTGCCCACACGCTCGATTTCCGCCGGTCTTGATTATTGCGGAATTGGTCCGCAGCTTGCCGCACTTGGAAAAAAGGGCCGCGTGGAATTTACTTCGGTCCTGGACAGGGATGCCCTTGACGCTGTAAAATTTTTCGCAAGGAACGAGGGAATACTTTTTGCTCTGGAGTCCGCACATGCCGGAGCCGCCGCAATAAAAATCGCACGTGAAATTCCAAGCGACCAGGCAATCATAATCAACATGAGCGGACGCGGGGACAAGGATGTTTTTATAACAAGTCCCGTCTTCCGCCCGAACGAGTGGCTTGACTTT
Organism: uncultured Spirochaetaceae bacterium; assembly: GCA_902783155.1. GTDB lineage: Bacteria > Spirochaetota > Spirochaetia > Treponematales > Treponemataceae > Treponema_D. The sequence continues at coordinate 14,063 of CACZPR010000111.1, read as the reverse complement.
CTCCACGCGGAGATTGAGAGGCTTGAGGGCGGCACGGATATCCATGAAGCAAAAATCATGGGCGGAAAAAAATAAAAAACATGGGAGAAAAAATTATGGGCAAAATAAAATTGATGAGCCACCTTGTTGCTGGCTACCCCACCGATTCACTTGCGATGACTGTTGCGCGTTCACTTGTAAAAGGCGGGGCGGACATTCTTGAAATACAGCTCCCCTTCTCCGACCCAAGCGCGGACGGACCGGCAATACAGACGGCATGCACCGAGGTCCTTGGCAGGAAATACAAAACATCGGACGGACTGAAATTCATTTCCGATGTCCACAGGGAATTCCCGGAAACAAAAATCTACCTGATGAGCTACGGAAGTCTTGTATACACACCGGGGGTAGAAGCATTTTGCAAAAGGGCAGCCGAATCTGGAGTAAGCGGAATGATAATCCCGGACCTCCCATTTGATTTTGACGAGGGCCTTACCGATGCTTGCAAAAAAAACGGGATGACAAACATTCCTGTCGCAGCCCCATCGATGAGCGAAGAAAGATTGCACAAACTCGCGCACTCAGGTTTTCCATTTATCTACGCTGCACTAAGGACCGGAATCACAGGAACGGAAACAAAAATTGACGAAGGCACAGTCAGTTTTTTGAAAAAGGTCGCCGAGGGTGGAAGCAAAGTCTACGGAGGATTTGGAATCTCGAACGGAAACCAGGCAAGGGCACTTGCGGACTCTGTCGAGGCAATTGTCGCGGGGAGCGTCTTTGTGCGTATAATTTCCGAAAACAAAAACGACCCCGAAAAACTTGCGGCTGCGGTTGAGTCCAAGGCGCGGGAACTCTCAGGACTTTCCTAAGACCTCCTTTCGTTCAAAAAATGCTCCGCCTCATTTTCACCTGACGTAGTTGAATAGAAATATGGAGTCTCCGCATCAAACTCACCCGCACAGGTGTCAACCATTTTGAACGAGCGCGGCTGGTACAGAAGTTCCCCATCCTTCTGTGTCCGGCCAATCTTTTCCAGCTTGTGCAAAAACCATTCGTCAATTTTTGTCACCGAATGTATTTCGTCCACGCTCATTATGCCGCGCTTAAGTGCCTGATAGATTGCGAAGATTCTCTGGTCGGTGCACTGCCCTACACGCTCACGGATTTTCTGGTCGCCCTCCTTTTCAAAAACAGGAAGAGTCAAATCCTTCACGCCAATCTCCAGCCCACGCGCGGCCTTTAAAATCGCCTCCTCAAAATTTTGACCCACAGCCATAACCTCGCCGGTCGCCTTCATCTGGGTTCCAAGTTTTCTGGACGCGTAAACAAATTTGTCGAAAGGAAATTTCGGCATCTTCACGACGACATAATCAAGCACAGGCTCAAAACATGCCTTGGTTTTTTTGGTGACAAAGTTCGGAATCTCATCCAGCGTAAAACCGACAGCAATCAGTGCAGCCACTTTCGCAATTGGATATCCAGTTGCCTTGCTCGCCAATGCGGACGACCGCGACACACGCGGGTTCACCTCAATCACCGCATATTCAAAGCTGTCGGGATTCAGCGCAAACTGGCAGTTGCATCCACCCTCAATCTCCAGGGCAGAAATTATGTTCAGAGCGGCACTCCTGAGCATCTGGTACTCACGGTCGGCAAGTGTAACGGTCGGCGCAATGACAATAGAGTCGCCCGTATGCACACCCACTGGATCAAAGTTTTCCATGGAGCACACCGTAATCACATTCCCGGTGGAGTCACGCATCACCTCGAACTCAATTTCCTTCCACCCGGATATGCACTTTTCAACAAGAATCTGGTGAATCGGGGAACGGTGGAGTCCGTTGTGCGCAATCTCGTCCAGCTCCCTGTCGTTTTTTACAATGCCGCCGCCTGTTCCGCCAAGAGTAAAAGCGGGCCTTATTATCGCCGGAAAACCAATCTCGTTGTGGACAAAATCCACCGCATCCTCGTAGCTGGTAACGACCTTCGACGGAATGACAGGCTCCCCAATCGACTCCATAGTGTCCTTGAAAATCTGTCTGTCCTCTGCCTTGTCAATTGTCTCTGGTCTCGCACCAAGAAGACGCACACCATGGCTCTCCAAAAATCCGGACTTTGCAAGCTCCATCGAAAGAGTAAGACCGGTCTGTCCGCCAAGAGTCGAAAGAAGCGAATCCGGTTTTTCCTTTTCGATAATCCTCTCCAGCGTCGTAAGATTCAGAGGCTCCATGTAGATTTCATCCGCCATCTCCGGGTCCGTCATAAGCGTCGCGGGATTCGAGTTCACAAGGCACACCTCAAGACCAAGCGACTTCAACGCCTTGCATGCCTGGTTTCCTGCGTAATCAAATTCGGCGGCCTGACCAATAACGATGGGACCGGAGCCAATAATCAAAACCTTGTGTATGTTTTTATTCAGCGGCATTTTTTAACCTCGTTCTGCGCAAAAAAAATGGCGGCACCGCAATCAAAAACAGTGTCACCATCGACTGCAATAATCTAGCACAAAATAATTTTTTTGTGAAGTAGTCTGCACGAACAAACAATCTTGACACTCAAGTTCAATTTGGATAATATGAATCCAATATCACGGCAAAGAGGTCGTGGATATAGTCTTTGTTCACACAGGGATTATGTCCACGGCCTTTTTTTATGGACAGATGACTGGAGGTTTTTATGTGCGGATTTGTCGGGGCATTTGATTTGAACGCGGGCGGACAGCCAATTGCTGATGGACTCAGGGAGGAGCTTCGTTCCCAGGTGCTGGAGATGAGCAAAAAAATCCGACACCGTGGACCGGACTGGAGCGGAGTCTACACCGGAAAAAACGCAATCCTCAGCCACGAGCGACTTGCAATCGTTGACCCACTGAGCGGAAAGCAGCCACTTGTCAGCGACGACGGAAAAATTATTCTTGCGGTCAACGGAGAAATCTACAACCACAAGGAGCTTAGAAAAACTTTCCCCGACTACAATTTCAAAACACAGAGCGACTGCGAAGTCATAATCCCGCTCTACAAAAAATGTCTTGAAACTGGCATGGATTTTTCCGCGATGATTGAGCAGCTCTCAGGCATATTCGCTTTTGCTCTCTACGACTCCACACTCGACAGCTACCTTATTGCGCGTGACGAAATTGGTGTGATTCCTCTTTACCAGGGCTGGGACAAGGCTGGCCGATACTATGTTGCGAGCGAACTCAAGGCCATTGAATCCGACTGTGTTGCCGTGGAGGAATTCCCGAACGGAAGCTATCTCTGGAATAAAAATCAAGTAGAGGGGGGAAGTCTCCCCCCCGCGTCCACTACGTTGGCCGCTACCCCCTCTACAGGGGCAGACCAAACAGTTTCGGCTGGCGCAATCCAGAGCAACGCCCCCGTAACGCCCCCCTCACAGGGCAATGGAAAAACAGTCCGCTGGTACAATCGTCCATGGGAAGATTTCGACAACGTAAAATCATCGCCACGCGCAACGGACGACAAGGGTGAAATCATAAACCCGAGCGTAATAGAGAAAGTGCGCAACGGACTTGAGGCCGCCGTAAAATCCCAGCTGATGAGCGACGTTCCATACGGAGTGCTCCTGAGCGGTGGACTCGACTCATCAATAATAGCGGCAGTCACCCAGAAGTACAGCAAAAAGAGAGTCGAGAGCGACAGCAGGGAAAGCGCGTGGTGGCCCCAGCTGCATTCGTTCGCGGTTGGACTTGAGGGAAGCCCCGACCTTGTTGCCGCAAAAAAAGCGGCGGACTATATCGGCACTGTGCACCATGAGGTCCACTTCACAATACAGGAAGCCCTTGACGCACTCCCCGATGTAATCTACCACATAGAGACATACGACATCACGACTGTACGCGCAAGCACACCAATGTACCTGCTCGCCCGCGTAATAAAGTCCATGGGAATAAAGATGGTTCTCTCCGGCGAGGGAAGCGATGAGCTGTTCGGCGGCTACCTGTATTTCCACAAGGCCCCCAACGCAAAAGAATTCCACGAGGAGCTTGTGCGCAAGATGGGAAAGCTCCACCTCTATGACTGCCTGCGCGCAAACAAATCCCTCATGGCATGGGGAGTCGAAGGCCGCGTTCCATTTCTTGACAAGGACTTTATCGACATCGCGATGGGCCTCAACCCCAGCGACAAGATGAACATCAAACTGGAGAACGGAAAGCAGCGCATGGAAAAATGGATTCTGCGGAAAGCGTTCGAGGACCTTCTCCCGGAAAGCATAGCGTGGAGACAGAAGGAGCAGTTCTCCGACGGTGTTGGATACAACTGGATAGACACGCTCAAAAAAATCACAGAAGAAAAAGTCAGCGACCAGGAATTCGCGCAGAGGGAAATCCGCTTCCCGGTGAACACTCCGGTCACAAAAGAGGAATACTACTACCGCGAAATCTATTCAAGACTTTTCCCAAGCAATGGAGCCGCGCTTGTCGTTCCACACGAAGCAGGGGTTGCATGCTCAACCGCAAAAGCGCTTGAATGGGACGAGGCATGGAAAAACATGGACGAACCATCCGGAAGGGCCATCGCGGGAGTACACAACGACTCTTACTGAAAACAGGATGTTTAAAAGGATTGAAAATTGACTGATTTACCCCCAGCGGGCGCAAAAGCCTTTTGGGGGAGATTTTTTGGTTTGGCGGACTATTTATAATTGCTACTCAAGTCACAGCCGTAGAGGTAATAGTTGTACTGCGCGCCCTCGAAGATTGGCTCCTGGTTTCCAACAATCACGACGACCCTGTCCTCATAGGGATTCTTGATAATGCCGCACACGATTGTGTCATACGAATATACACCCTCTTCACCACCCAAAACCTTTTTCAGGTTTCCGTTTTTAATGGCCGTGACCGTAAAATTCGCTTTCGTAAACCAATTGTCTTCCTCATTCTCCGCCTCAAGCTGCACACGCTTTACGGAAAAATCAAAAGAGTCCCCGCTGATTTTGATAGGGAGTGTTTCAAATTTTGTCTTCACATATTCGATGCCATAGCTTTTCATTGCCTTGTCAACTTCCGCAAGATTCGCCTCCTCGTCCATGTAGGTTTTGCACCACACACATTGGTCAGTAACAAGGTCCATAATATAAAATCTACTTTCATATCCACCCCTTCCATCGTCCGTATCGAAAATGCCGTACGCAAATTTTCCGTCCTGCGAAAAACCGATATTATAAATCAGGGGCTTCTCGTAGCCGTGGGGGTACATTCTGTTTTCCTCGGTAACAAGATGCTCCACGGGATGAATCTGCATACGCTTCAAATCTATCTCATCATACTTGTCAACATAAATAACGGTCTCGACTTTTGGCTCGGTCTTTTCCTCCGCTTTTGGTGTTTCAGTTTTTGCAGACGGCTCTTCCGATTTCGTGCTTCCATTTTCAACCTGCGGAACATTATCCTGTGTCACTTCGGTCTTTGTTTCCTGAGCGGCTGGCTTGTTTTCCTTTTTCTCCGGACAGCCTGTAAAACTCAAAAGCATCAACGCTGCTCCAGCCAGTGCAAATATTTCTCTCTTCATAAAAATCTCCCGTAAAATAATTTTCCATATTATTGACCATTCTAAATTGCAATGTCAATACTAATTTCAGTCCTTGGATTTCAGCGACTCCACCATGTTGATTTTTGTAATCGACTTCCGCATTATAAGGTTCACAAAAAAAGTGAACAGAACCGACATGTTGACAGCAAAAAGATAGCTCACCGGATGGACGCTTCGGCCCCACATGATTACATTCACCTCAACCGCATGTACGACAAGTGCATGGAGCGGTCCGCCAAAAAACAGTCCGACAAAAGTCCCAATCATACTCAGGATATTTACTTCCCGGAAAATATATTTTTTTGATTCATGCTCCGTATACCCCAAAACAAGCAGAGTCGCTATTTCCCTTTTTCTTTCGCAGATGTTTATGTTCGTCAGATTGTAAAGAACGATTACCGAAAGAAGGGCGGACGTCGCAATCACAACAAAGACAACGACATTTATTGCCGCAATATTTTTTTTCGCGCTCGCAAGCAGACTGTCAATCCACATTGCGTAAATGACATTCGGACTTTCCATCAGCGCGGAAACAGTTTCCTGATTGTTCTTTTTCGGAACAAGATTGCACAGCGCACCGGTAAATGTCGCATCCCTGCCAAAAAGTTTTTTATACATTTCTGGACTTGCGTAGACATTGCTGTACATATAACATTCAGCCTGGGCCGTGACCTTTGCCTCAACTTTTTTTCCGTCGGCATTTTCAACCAGCACAACATCTCCGTTTTTTATTCCAAGAACCTCGCACTGTTTTTCCGTCATAACAATTCCGTTTTCATCGAGAACAATTTTTTCATGCCCGCGCCTTGTCCTCATAACCATAAAATCGTCAATCCGTTTTTCATCCTCCGGGACATAGAGAGTCATTGCCAGCTCTTTTCCGCCGTTTATGATTTTGACGCTCTCGCCAGAAACCTTCATCCATTCGGACACAATTGCTTTATCGTTCAAAATATTTTTCACGAGAGAATCATTTTCAAACACATTTTCATCAGCAAGCAGAAGCGAGACATTGTAGACCGCAAGCTCGTCATACTGCACAGAGATTATGTCGTTCAGAGAATCACGAAGACCAAATCCGGCAACAAGAAGCGCCGAACATCCGGCAACACCGGCAAGCGTCATCCACAGTCTTTTTTTATAGCGGAACATATTTCTGACCGTAACTTTTTTTGAAAAACCCAGACGCTTCCATATAAAATGTACATGCTCCAGAAGAATCCTTTTTCCGGGAGCAGGAGCTTTCGGTGACATGAGCACTGCGGGACGGGCAATTGTTTCTGGAACACATGCAACGGCTGTCGCAATCAAAATAACGGAAACGGCAATCGAACTTACGGGCAATGCAATTTCCCATCTGAACGGAAGTTCTCCCAATGGAACCGTGTACATCATGCTGTACGAAAAAGTCACCGACATGGGGAACAGCTTGAAACCAACGCCAAGTCCGAACGCGCATCCGATTACGCTGGAAAGAAATGCGTACAGGAGATACTGTCCAAGAAGCTGGAAGCCGGAAAATCCAAGCGACTTCAAAGTTCCAATCTCGTTGCGCCTTTCCTCGACCAGACGTGTCATCGTTGTGAGAGCGACAAGCAGTGCTATGAAGAAAAAGAAAACAGGAAAGACCCTGCTAAGTGAGTCTATTTTTTCAACATTGTCCTTGTAGCTTGAATATCCTGTGCTCTGGTTTCTGTTTTCCACAGAAAAAATATTTTCCCGGAAGACCCTTGCCGTTTCAAAAAAATCGGAAACAGATTCGCCGGCATTTTTAAAATCAGTCCTGTCTTTTTTTGCAGATTTTTCCAAATCATTTTTCACTGTATTATAAAAGTTTTTATCGGAACCGTTTTTCAAAAGAATGTCCAGAACCATGGAGTGTTTTTCCGCATCATTATTTTCGGCCTCATACATTTTTCTGTCGGCAGCGGATGCGGCATCAAAAATTTTGTTCAAATCGTCACGTGCATTTTCCAGCGAGTCAAATCTTTTTAAAATCCTGTCTTCAAGTTTTGACTCAATCAATTCCTTTTCGGATGCGACATAATTTTTATAGTCCTCGCTCCATGTGTCCATCTCGGAAGCATTTTTCAAGGTCAGATAGACATGGTTGAAATCAGTGTCCGGGAAAAAATCCTCACGCACATAGAGGGCCATGTCCAGAGAGCCGGACCCTTTTGCACTCGGCTCCATCTCCGCGCTAAAAAACATTGGTCCCTGCACGATGCCAGAGACTTTCAGACAGTCACACGCATAGTTTCCGCCGCCACCAAGCAGGGTAAGTTCGTCGCCAATTTCCGGGAGGGACGCGCTGTAGAGTCCTGTTATCTGAACAAGACACTCATCCGTTTTTTCAGGGTAGCGACCTTTTTTCAATTCAAACCTGTTGATTTCAGGCTCACCGTTCTCAGGGACAATTCCGAATATCCGCATGGTCAGACGTTTTTTCTGCTGATTCAAAAACACATCGTCGGCGACAAAGGCTTTCTGGATTTTGTCAACATTTTCGCATCCGGCAATCAAGGCAATTTCTTCATCATCAAAACCAAGCTGGTTCACGACATCCAGATCGTACCATCCATATCTGTCCATGTACGAATCTGCGGCGGCCTTCATGTCGGGACTTGTAGCCTCAAGCCCACCAAGAAAACCTGCACCCAGAGCAACAATCGCCGATATTGCAAGAAAGCGGTTCATGGTTCCGGTAATCAGTCTGAAAATATTTTTGCACCTAGTCTTTTTAATCATGCCAAACCTTACCACTCGATTTTTTCAACGGGAAGAGGATTTTCGCACAGCTCCGTTCCAACCGCCCTTCCGTTTTTTATGTGTATGATTCTGTCCGCCATTTTTGTTATCGCACTGTTGTGGGTGATTACAACAACGGTCTTTCCATTTTTTTTGCATGTGTCCAAAAGAACTTTCAGAACTGTGGTTCCTGTTTTTGTGTCCAATGCACCGGTCGGCTCGTCGCACAAAATGAGTTCAGGATTTTTTGCAAGAGCGCGCGCAATGGAAACCCTCTGCTGTTCTCCACCTGAAAGCTGCGAGGGAAAATTGTCAGCACGGTCGGAAAGTCCAACCTCGTCCAGAACGGTCATGGGGTCGAGACTGTTTTTGCAAAGCTCCGCGGCAAGCTCTATGTTTTCCTTCGCCGTAAGATTCTGCACCAGATTGTATGACTGAAAAACAAAACCCACGTTGTTGCGCCTGTGGTTTGTAAGTTCCCTTGCCGAAAGATTTCCAATCTCTTTTCCGTCAAACAAAACCGAGCCGGAACTTATGCTGTCCATTCCGCCAAGAATATTAAGCAGCGTAGTTTTCCCGGCACCGCTCGGACCGACAATCACACAGAATTCGCCGCGCTGGATTTCAAAACTCATGTTGTCTAGCGCGACAATTTTTTGTGAACCGGTCTTATAAAATTTGCAAACATCTTTAAAAACTATGTACGACATTTTCCACCTACATTCTTTCAATTTTTATTCTGTATGTTTCCGGAAGATGCTCGCTCAACAAATCTGCAAAGCCCTTCCCTCCATCTTTTGATAAGCGCGACAGAACCTTGAACAGCACATAAAAATCGCTTCCTGTATCGAACGACGGAATGTTTAAATCAGCAAAGTCCAAATCAATGCTTCCGGATTCAAGGCTGCGGATTTTTAAATTTGAAAGCCGCTCGGCAACGGCAGTCATAATTTCATAAGCGGTCATTCCTTTTTCGCTTAGACCAGAATGTACAAGACTGTGGCGGTCGCAATAAAAAGATTTTGCCGTGGGACATATTTTTAAAAGCACATCCATTTCATCATTGATTTTTTTTGCACTGATTTTTTCCGAAGCACTGTCCAAAAAAATATCCGTTCCAGCCCTTCTGAATCCCCATCCGGCCAAAGGAAAATTCGGAACCAAATCATTTGGATTAAGGAAATTGAAAATGTTTTTTTCCTCAATGCCCGAAAGATTTTTTACGGTAGCAGGGCAGGCAAAAGTGTACGCATAGATTTTTGACGGACTGTAAATCTGGTTCAAAAGAAGCGCGAGGATATTCGCCACCGCAGCACCCCGGCTGTGTCCCGCAACGATTATGATTGCGTCCCTGTTTTTTATTTGCGAAACGCAGTCCAAAAAAACATCCTCGGCTGAACTCAAAAAATTCATTGCAAAATGATTTTCGTCACCGGCATCAAAATTAAAGTTGAAGTCGGAGTACCATTCGTTTCCGTCAGTCCCACGAACCACGACAAGATATGCCGGAACAGATTTTCCTTCAACAAGCACGTGTCCCTGACCAATTGTGTACGCACTCGTGTGGTCAATTCTTTCTGGCGGCCTTCCGTAGTTTTTTTGCAAAACAATATTGAATCCAAAATCAGAAAAAACATCCCGCGTCAAATCTTCGGCATGGGCGGTGCATAATTTTAAAATTGGGAGCGCAGCTTTTTTCTCACAGCAAGAACTTTCGCGCGGAAGAGAAAGTGTCTCGGAAAAAACAGGTGCGGCAAAAAAAAATGCAGCAAAAAAAAGAATCTTTATCCTCATGTCTTCCATTATAATAGAAAGATTTTTTTAGGTAAATATTTTATTCAGATATTTTGCTCTGGTGAATAAGCAGCGCAAGACAAAAGATTATGGAATAGAAAGCTGGAATCATTGCGACATAAACATTCGCGCCAAGGACCGCACGGTTTGTCAGATTGGTAAGTACCCCGATGAATCCTACAAGCGTACACTGTATTCCACCGCAAATCAAAAGCCACCGGAATGTTGCGACAGCGTTTTGATAAAGAGATTTCTGCCCCTCGGTGATTTTTTCTTTCGCAAACACAGCCCTGAACGATTTGAAAAACAAAGTAAAATTACCGGAAAGCAAAATCAAAATGAAACCGTGCACCGCAAGATAGATTAGTGACGGTGCATCAAAAAGCCATTTTATGGAAAATAAAAAGTCCTGCTGCAAATTTTTTGTGTGCGACAGAATGATTGCGACACTCATTCCAATAATGACCGAAACGGCACACAGAACTTTTACCGCTCCAAGCACCACATTTTTTGGATTGCCCCTGTCCTTAGCTTTTGGGACGCACTCCTCCGCCATCACGCTTACCGCCTGTTTTCTGAACGCAGCCTTGCACACAATCAGCACGGAATCCAGCATTACCATGTAGAACAGCGAGCAAATCACAGTCGCAAGATTCGGTCCCATAGCCTCGCGCTCATCAATGTTGATGTAAAAATATGCGGCGGCCACAATCATAAAAAACAAGCAGACATAGAACAGAGCCTTCATCGCAAAGTCAATTGAATTTTCCGTGCGCCAGATTTTTTCCAGCGGCAGATTTTTTATCTTTTTGGATGTCGCGAATATCCTGCAAAAATCTTTTCCATAACCGGACAGAAACAGCAGCACGGCAAAAATAATAATGATGCCAGGAAGCTCAAATCCATTCAGAAGAACCGTCGGCGCGGCCCCGCTCCAGAATGTGCAGAGCATGTTCACGCCAAGCACCGTCAAAAATGAAAGTAAAAATCTGACAACCATAATATCCTCCTTTCCGCGATTCCGCTTTTGTACTTTCAGTATCCGACTGATTCAGCAAAAAAGCAAGGGTGCAAAAGATGTATTTCTGGATGCAAATTCTTCAGGATGGGCTATTCACTATTTGCCATAATAACGCCTGTCCATTTCTTCAGCAATATTTACATATTATTATTTTTTTCCATAGGCATTTCTGTCATACAGTATAAACCAGTTACCGGCAAGGATATTTGTTTTCATGCACTGAATATATTCATCAAAACTGTTCAGTTCCTTTATGCTTTTGTCTACCACGCATAACGAAAACTCTATCTTTTGCAAATCATATATTTCTTTTTTATATAAATATCCAGTTTTCTTTGAATAAGAATTCTTGATACTTTTTTTGTATCTATATTTTATTTTTTTATCAGAGTCTGGTTGTCGGGATAATACTCTCCATTATCAGCAACATTCTTAATGGCTTGCAGTTCACTTGCAGAATATTTGGCTTCTTTCGATGAATGTAAATATCCTTCTGCCGATGCAGGCAAAACCATAGCAATCAAAATTAAAAACAAACTTATTTTCCTACAAAACATTTAAAATCCCTCCTTGTACTTCTCTGAAACTTTTAAAAGATTCCAATAGTCCTGCGCACCCAGCTATATTATACACTTGTTGGTTGAGGGTGGCAATGCTCATTTGGCTTCTCTCCTGTCAATAAACTAATCAGCCTCTTTTTAATTAACCCCTGCCATTTGCACAGAATTTATGACAGGGCATCCATACAAGAAATCATTATCTACTTAAAAATATTCACTTCCCATGCCCATTCAGTAAGCTCGTTTGAAATAAAAGGAATCCCATATATTTCATCTCCATTTTCATCTAGAGCATTAATTGTTAAGTATGCAGTTTTTATACCGGATACCCTAGCAAATTTAATTTCAATATTAAAAGCCATATTTTCATAAACTCCTTTCAATATAATGTACCCGAAATTTTCAGGATGGCTTACACCGCCAGAATGGCAAGCGTTAATTGCTTTGGACAGCTCATTGAATTGAATGTTGATAACAGGTTGAAGTCTTGAATCTACAGAAATATGACATTTTTCTAGCAGCTCTTCATTAACACTATTTTTGAAATTAAAAATCCATTTTCTTAATTCTATCTGTTCTTTTGTAGATACCTTTACCGGATATTTAGAATGCAAAATCGAAACTGTCGGATTAAAAAACAGCATTAAAAAAGAAAAGACAATAACACCGATAAACGATAAAATCCATATATATTTATTTTTCATATTATTTATCTTCTCTTATTTTTTAGAAATTTTCCTCTTTATCTTAACAAGCATGATTGCCAAAATGATATTTATGCCAAGTGAAAGTATAAAAAGTATTATGAACACAATTCCCGAAGCGGAAGTTTTTGCCGTTATGACCGAAGTGCCGTTATTGTTTTTTACTTCCTTTTCATGTCCGTCTTTATCAACGAATTTTCCTCCTCCGCTGAAATCGTTGTTCAAAAAATTTCCAATGTACTTTGTTCCATCGGAGAATGAATATATGCCTTTGCCGTTGAACATGTCGTTTTCAAAATTTCCGGTATAGGAATCTCCGTTCGAGAAACTTACAAAACCGGAGCCCGTTCTTTTTCCTGCCTTGAAATTTCCGATATAAACCGAGCCGTCGGAATATGTAAGCGTACCTTCTCCTTCAAACAGACCGTTTACAAACGAACCTTCGTAAAAAGAACCGTCTGGATATTCCATCTTTCCTTTGCCGTTCATTTTTCCATCTGCGAAATCTCCGTTGTATGAATAATAATCGTTAGTCAGCGTGCCTTTACCGGTAAACAGTCCAGCTTCAAAACCGCCCTCATAGGTGGAACCGTCAAAATATACAAGCTTTCCCTCGCCGTCAAAAAGACCGTCTTTCAAGCCTCCTGTATAAGCAGAGCCGTCAGGAAGGTGCATCTCCTCTGCAAACAATTCAACGGATGCAAACAAAAACAATGTTATAACCGCTTTTCTCATTTTATTTTTACTCATAGATTTTTAATCTCCTTTTAGCTTGAATGTCAAATTTTCTTTAAGGAAACGAACACCCTGTACTTCATAAATTTTGCCATATACCCAGAATTTCAGCGTTCCAGGTCACACAAATAAAAACAAGCGCTTGCACGTATGGTTGGATATAATTTCCCTATAGGAATAAGATGCTTTTCTGTAATTGCTTTTCCCAATTCATCGGTACTATCATAAACCAACACAAGCTGGTCATCAAGAAAACCTGGCTCCCATGCAGATATGATGTAAGGCTCAAAAATTAAAATACCCGCATTCTCAAGTTCTTCCTTGGACATAGAACTAATACGTCGCTCCAGTTTAGGGATTTCAATTTTCAATGCAATTCGATCTGGTATTTTCAACTTGAAAACAGCCAAAGGGAAAAAAACGCAAAGAATAATTTGAACACAAACAAGGGGGATTAAATTATTTTTTTTATCCCGGTATATGAATGATGCCACTATTACACCTACAGAAAACAAAATAAAAGCAATCATAAATACAATACTGATAAGTATATACAGTAACAGACCGACTTGTTTTTCAAGGTAATAAGATAAGAGAAAAATACTAATGAGAATAAAATCGATTAAAAAGGTTAGTTTCATACGGAGTTTCATTACATAATCCCCTTGGTCAGAATAATAGAATACATCACTACAAAATATTTAAATCCCTGCTTCCAAAAAATCAGAAAACATCTCCGTTAATTACAGAACCGTCCTTCGCGTCAAAAGTTACCTTGTTGCTTGTCACAGAATACCAGAAATTCTTTTTGCCGTCTATGCTTTCGGAACCGGTGCGGTACTCGTAGCTCACGGCGGGAACACTGTCGTCGTAGGCGGTGAAGATTTCCGTCACGCGCTGCCATCCGTCGTACACGTACCTCATGGTGTTGCCCCGGCAGTCGGTCTCGGACTTCTTCGTCTGCGTCGGG
>CACZPR010000110.1 GCA_902783155.1 uncultured Spirochaetaceae bacterium | reverse complement strand
TCTTTTTTGAGAGGTAAACAATATGGCTTTTGATATTACCAAAGTTCGTAATATCGGTATCAGTGCCCACATTGACTCTGGTAAGACAACAACTTCTGAACGCATTCTGTTCTACTGCAACAAGATTCACGCGATTCACGAAGTTCGTGGAAAGGACGGTGTCGGTGCTGTAATGGACAACATGGAACTGGAGCGTGAGCGTGGAATTACAATCCAGTCAGCAGCTACACAGGTTCACTGGAAGGACATCACAATCAACCTGATTGACACTCCCGGACACGTTGACTTTACAGTTGAGGTTGAGCGTTCACTTCGCGTTCTTGATGGCGCCATCATGATTCTCTGCGCCGTTGCAGGTGTCCAGTCACAGTCAATAACAGTTGACCGCCAGCTCAAGCGTTACCATGTACCTCGCGTTGCTTTCGTTAACAAGTGCGACCGCCAGGGTGCAAATCCTATCCGCGTGTGTGGACAGCTGCGCGACAAGCTCGGTCTCAATGCCCACATGATGGAGCTTCCAATCGGTCTTGAGGACAAGCTTGAGGGTGTTGTCGACTTGGTTGCCATGAAGGCTATTTATTTTGACGGACCGAACGGTGAGGACCTCCGCTATGCAGAAATCCCTGCACACCTTGTTGAGGATGCAAAGAAGTACCGCCAGGAGCTGGTCGAGGAAGCAGCAAACTTCGATGACGACCTGATGGAGAAGGTTCTCGGTGGAGAGGAGCCAAGCGAGGCAGAAATTATCGCCGCAGTGAGAAAGGGAACTCTGGCAGAGCAGTTTGTCGGTGTGTTCCTTGGTTCAGCCCATGTAAACAAGGGTATCCAGCCGCTTCTTGATGCAGTCGAGCGCTATCTTCCGGATCCAACTGAAGTTCACAACTACGGTCTGGACCGCGACAAGAACGAGGAGCAGGTTGAGCTGTTCAATGTTGAGAACAAGCCTTGTGTTGCTCTCGCATTCAAACTTGATGACGGTCAGTTCGGTCAGCTTACCTATGTCCGCATCTACCAGGGAAAAATCTGCAAGGGAGACGAGCTTTTCAATGTCCGTGCCCAGAAGAAGTTCAAGGTTGGACGCATTGTCCGCATGAACTCAGCGGCAATGGAAGATATTACCGAGGGTATGCCTGGAGACATCATCGCCCTGTTCGGTATCGACTGTGCTTCTGGAGACACATTCTGTGGTGGCGGTCTGAATATCGCCATGACATCAATGTTCGTTCCTAACCCTGTTATTTCCGAGGCAATCGAGCCTGTCAACAAGCAGGATGCCGCAAACATGGCAAAGGCTCTCAACCGCTTTACAAAGGAAGACCCGACATTCCAGACCTACGTTGACCCTGAGTCAAACCAGACAATCATCAAGGGTATGGGTGAGCTTCACCTGGATGTTTATGTTGAGCGCATGAGACGTGAGTACAAGTGTGAGGTCAGGGTTTCACAGCCTGAGGTTGCATACCGCGAGTCAATCACACAGCAGGCAAACTTCAACTACACACACAAGAAGCAGACTGGTGGTTCCGGTCAGTACGGTCGTGTGGCTGGATTCATGGAGCCTATCGCAGACAAGGACTACGAGTTTGTTGACTCAATCAAGGGAGGAGCCATTCCTAACGAATACATTCCTTCCTGCGACAAGGGATTCAAGAAGGCAATGGAGAAGGGTTCCCTGATTGGAGCTCCTGTTGTTGGTGTCCGCTGCACAATCAATGATGGTCAGTACCACCCGGTTGACTCTTCCGACATCGCATTCCAGACTGCCGCAATCGGTGCTTTCCGCGAGGGATATGAGAAGGCAAAGCCTGTTATCCTTGAGCCAATCATGAAGGTCCAGATTGCAGGACCTACCGAGTTCCAGGGAAATATGTTCGGACTTATCAACCAGCGCCGTGGTGTTATTGTTGATTCAACCGATGAGAACAACACATCCACAGTCAACGCTGAGGTTCCACTTTCCGAGATGTTCGGATTCTCAACAATCCTCCGCTCTTCAACACAGGGAAAGGCTGAATTCACAATGGAGTTTGAGAAGTACGGAAAAGTGCCAAACGCTGTTGCCGAGGAGCTGATTGCTAAATACAAAGAAAAGAGAAAGGCAGAGCAGAAATAAGGAGGATGGCAGATGGCAAAACAGGAACTTTTTGAACGCAGTCCGGTCCGCGCCTTTGATGCCGTTGCTAACGGTGGTCTTAAGGCTGGTGAGCTTGGACTGGTGACGGCCAAGAAGGGTGTCGGAAAGACGGCAGTTCTGGTTCAGTTTGGAATGGACACTCTGCTCAACGGAAAGCAGCTTGTCCATGTTTCATTCGACCAGGTGTCGGCGAACGTCATTACATGGTACGACACTATTCTTGGTGAAATCTCCAAGAACAAGACAATGTCCGACGATGTGAAGGAGCAGGTCCTCAGAAACCGCACAATCCTTAACTTCAACCAGGACAATGTTAGCCTTGAAAAGGTTATCAACACTCTCAACGCGCTCAAGGCCGGTGGAATTGCCGTTGCCGGAGTTGTGATTGACGGTGCGGATTTTGGAAAGCTCAAGGAAAGCGACATTCAGGCTGTTGCAAGCTATGCCAAGGCCACAAAGACCAAGGTGTGGATGTCATCAACAGTTGACGGGGAAAAACTGGCAGACCAGGCTCCAAAGGCTCTCCTCCCATACTTTGCGGACGTGATTCATCTTGCGGCCTCAAAGGCAAAGGGAACGGAAATCCAGATTCTGAAGGCCGGCTCAAAACCAGTCGAGGAATCAACACTCAAGCTTGATCCAAAGTCCTACCTGATTCTTGCAAAATAGTCTGCTAATCGGGTAAGCCAATTTTTGAAGACCGGTTCTCTAATGGGGACCGGTTTTTTTGTGACTTTTTGCTCAAATTTTTTTACAACGGTGATTTTCATGGAATATAATAATATGTGAGCGAAGTAAATTTTTGTATTCCATCAAAAGAGAAGCCCGACATCCGTGAGCTGACACTGGTGAACGGTCTTTCGTACCCCAGCGACGAGGAACTTTTGATGCTGATTTTGAGCAAGGGAACACGGTCCATGCCTGTGGAAAAAATGGCGCACGAGACTTTGAAGGTCATAAACGCGTCCTCCCTTGTGGACATTGTGGAACGGCTGAAGTCGATAAGCGGGGTGGGTGAGGCCAAGGCCCTTTCACTTGGGGCTGCGCTGGAGCTTGGAAGGAGAAGGTTCGGATGTCTCAGGTCCGTTATAAAGACTCCCACAGACATAGTTCCGTACCTGAAGCACATTGCGCTTGAGGCGACCGAACGTTTTTTGTGTGTCTCCATGAACGGCGCGCACGAGATTCTGAACATAAGGGTGGTTTCAATCGGGACGGCGGGAAGGACCCTTGTTCATCCGCGCGAAGTGCTTGCGGACCCCGTGAAGGACCATGCGTCGGGAATCATCTGCTGCCACAACCATCCTTTTGGACCATGTCTTCCCTCTCTTGCGGATTTGGAGACAACCAAACGTCTTATGCGCGCGGCAACCATTTTGGGAATCAGCTTTCTGGACCACCTGATTTTGACGAGGGACTCTTTTTTCAGCTTCCTTTCCAACGGTCTGCTTGACGAACGGGCCATAGACAAACGCTGCGGCATGGAGGAAAGGGATGCGAAAAACGAGGAACTGGAGTGACGGTACCGAGAGAGTCTCCCAAAAAATCGTTGTTGACTGGTTTTTATAGATGCCCTATATTGTTTTATGAGTATGGAAAAGAAGTTTTTTCTGCTGGCGGCGTTTTTCATCTTGGTCCAAATCAATATTTTTTCTCAGGAGAGCGGCAACGGGGACACGGAATCCGGGGAGGGAATTTTTTATCCAATAAAGATAGAGCCTGAAACTCAGGGAACGGATGCGGAGAAAAAAAAGGAGACCCTCTTTGTCCGTTCGTCAAGCGCAAGGCTGGGTATCGGTTTTAACACGGGCACTGGTTTTGAGCCGTACAGGGCTTTCGGGCAGGCATGGTTTTCCATGGACGCAGGAATATGGTCGCTGGATGTTGGCGCGAAGGCTTCGTATCTTTCGTTCGATTTTTCGACCGACATGATTTTTTGGCCGCTCTGTTTTACGCACGTCAGGGCCGGTGTCGGGATGATGTACAATATCAACCTGTACGGAAACATGGGGCTGAACAACAATTTTCTTCCGGGCCTGTATTTCCAGTACAGGACGGGCGGGGGCTTTTCCGTCAAGGCCTTTGTGAACTATCTCTGCAAGCTGAGGACAGTCTATTCAATCGCGGACACGCAGCCGTTTTTGCAGAACAATTCGCTTGGGGCTGGGCTTGCTTTTTCGTTCAGTCTGCCGGGAAACTTTGACATAAATCTTACTGTCGCGACCTACGAGATGTTCAGGGTCATGGTTGTTGGGACCCCCAGTGTGTCGCTGGATGTTGGCTACAGGATAAAAAACTGGCAGTTCGGGCTTGGGGCTGTGGCAAGATTTATAGATCCATTCATTTTGTCCGCCCACTTTTATGATGCCGAGTTTAATGGATGGGTGAGGTACATATTTAACCATGAAGAACGTAAAAAATAGTCCGCGGTGGATTGGACCCATGGCTTTGTTTTTTTTGATTTTCTCATCGCTGATTTTTTCCGGGTGCGAATATGGAATCTGGGAGGGGTTCTACAGGCCGAACGGTGTCTATGAGCGCGTCCAGAGTCTTGTTGACATTGCTGATTCCGAAACTGAAAGCCTTGTCTCGTCCATTGCCGGAAAAACATACACCTTCCTTGTCGTCAGCGACATCCACTGTGGAAAAAACGGGCAGAGCCAGGAGAATGTGGACCGTCTTCTGCACTGGCTTAATCTGCGTGTGGACACCCCCGATTTTTGTGTCACGCTTGGAGATTCGGCTGACCATGGACGTGCTGATGAGATGGATTCCTATCTGGACCTGGAGAGGCAGATGAAGGATTTGGGCATGAAAAATGTGTACAATGTCCTTGGAAACCACGACCTCTACAACAGCGGATGGAACTCGTGGAAAGAAAAAATCTACCCGCACACGTCGTTCTACAGGTTCTCCACCGGGAAAATCTCTTACTATTTTCTTGACACGGCATCAGGCTCCCTTGGCAAAAAACAGATGGAGCTTCTAAAGTCGGCAATGGAGTCGGACGCGCTTCCGAAATTTGTGTTCACGCACTACCCGGTCTACTCGGATGTGAATCTTGGGTTCTGCGGGCTGCAGGAATCCACCGAGGGGGACCTTCTCATTGATCTGTTCCACAAAAACAATGTCGTGCAGGTGGTTGAAGGACACACCCACGTGTACGGTGAAAAAGAGTTTCCGCACTACATGGAGGTCAACGCCCCAAGTCTCTACAAGGAGGCGAACTGGCTTCTGTATACGGTCAACGAGCAGAGCATGGAGATTTCATACAGGGTGGTGCGGACTGGCTTCACGTCTCTTCCATAAAATCAAATCTTCCTGCAAAAATCATTTGGGCAAAAAAAATCCCGCGCCTTTTGACACGGGAAAAGCCAACTATCCGACTTGAACGGATCACCTGCTCTTTACGAGGGAGCTGCTCTACCGGATGAGCTAAGTTGGCGAATTGGACTCTCTCTATTTTATAAATCGGCTGAAAATAGTCAAGACTATCTTCTGAAAAAAATCTCCAGAAGACAGCCTTGTTGATTTTCAGACTATTTTCTGATGCCGCTTGTCTTGTTGTGGGTTGAAAAATATGCGTCCACGGTGCGCTTCATCTCCTGGATGTTGAGCACAATCATGTAGTCGTCGTAGATTTCAATCCTCTTCTTCGCGCTGTATTTGCTAAGCTCGTCCTTTGCCTCGTCGATTCCAATTCCGGCCCAGTGCGCGACATCGTTGATTGTGAGGGAGAACTTTCTTCTTGGCCCAGTCGGGGCTGTCTTGTCCTCCATCATCTGTATGTCGTCGTACATCAGGAAAACGTCGGCGAGACGTGCGTGCAGGTCCTCTATGCACAGGATTCCAAATCTGCGTCTCTGTGAGTAGATTCTCTTGCAGAAAAGCTTCAGAAGAATCAATGCAATCTGCGGGTTTCCTGTAATCAGCACCTTGAAGTTTTCCTTGTTGAACTCAAGACACTTGACCGGTCCCCTTGCGATACATGTTGCGCTTCTTGGGGAGTTGTCGAGTATTGCCATCTCACCGAAGAACTCTCCCGGGTGGAGTATGTCAAGGTTCTTCATGGAGCCTTTGATGCATTTTTCAAGCTGGACGTGTCCGGACTGAATCAAATAGAAGCAGTCTCCAGGCTCGAACTCGCTGATTATAACCTCGCCGTCCGGGTAGGTCTTTGAGAAACGCTCGAACATTGGAAGCTCGAACTGTTTCAGCGCACCCTCCGCACCGCCGGAACTAAGGGTCTGTGTCGCGGAATTACCCTTTGCGCCCTGTCTCTGGTGGAGAAGCATCGACTGGTCCAGAAGTTTTTTCATGGCCTTCATGTTTGAGGCGTTCGGGAATCTTTCAAGGAATTTGGTGCAGGTTGAATAGCATGAGTAGAATTTCTGCTCGTCAAAGAAACACTGCGCGACAAGATTCATTCCAACTTCAGGTGGAAGTGCCGCCGTGTCGTTTTTCAGCACGTTTTCGGTCTTCTTGTGGATCTGCCTGAGGTCCTTGCTGAACACCTTGAGCATTTTCAGAATCATTTCCTGGTTCTTTCCAATAATCTGCTCGAACTCGGGAACCAGAAGCTGTATGACCTGGACATCGGTAACTACGGTCGCGGTCTCCATTTTTGGCTTGTGTGCCAGCGCGCTTTTTACCCCGAAGAACTCTCCAGGATTCACAATCTCGTTTGTGTGCGCTCCTGTCTCCAAATCGGTCTGCGTAAGAACTACGGTTCCTGATTGCAGAATATAAATACGTTCGTCCTTGTCTCCTTCAAAAAAGATAATGGAACCCTTGGTGTAAGACAAAACCTTTGGCATAAGACGTCTCCTAATCCAAACCATGGAACTGATTTTGAATTTTACTTACAATTTTGCATAGAATACCCGACCAATACGCACGTTTTTATCGTGGCTACCCAAGTATCTCTTTTGCTTATCGGTATAATTGTATCATAAGTTGAATAAATATGCTATCATAAATTGCTATGATTGACTTGCATACACATTCTACGGCATCGGACGGGAACTATTCGCCCTCTGAGTTGGTAAAAATGGCCGCGTCCAAGGGGATTGAGGTTCTCGCCTTGACGGACCATGACAGTACTTCGGGGCTTCTTGAGGCGCAGGAGGAGGCAAAAAGGCAGGGGATTGTGTTCGTTCCCGGCATTGAGGTGACAATCACATGGCCGATTGGGGAATTCCATCTTCTGGGGCTTGGCCTTACGCACACATCCAGGGAGCTTGCCAAGGTGATTGAGAGAATCCACCGCGAGAGGGTCTTCCGCAACAAAAAGATGATAGAAAAACTTTCGGATTTTGGAATCAGCCTGTCCTACGAGGAGATGGTTGAAAAATTTGGGTCCGAGAATATTGGCCGTCCGCATTTTGCCCAGATTATGGTCGAAAAGGGCTATGTCCAGAGCCGACAGACCGCTTTTGACAGATTTTTTGCCGTTGGCCGTCCTTGCTATGTCGAGAGGGATGGTGCGGACCTCTATGATGCCGTCGAGGCCATAAAATCTTCCGGCGGGGTTCCGGTTCAGGCGCATCCTCTTTCCATATATGTGTCCTGGGGAAAGATTGAGGAGACTATGGAAGGAATCAGGGACAGCGGTGTGATGGGACTTGAGGCGTGGCATCCGGCCATAAGGGTTTCGGAGGCGGAAAGGCTTGTGGAGCTTGGAAAAAAACTTGGCATGGTGGTGACAGGCGGGTCGGATTTTCATGGAGAGAAGGTCCGCGCCGACCGCAGGCTTGGTTTTTCCGCCGGAAAACTTAAGGTTCCCGAAAATCTATGGTATGAGGAACTGAAGCCGTTTCTTGAAAAAGTCCATGGCGGGGACACACTTGAATATAGGACTTCAGTATGAAAAAAAATAAAGCCCGCCGGCAACCCCTCCCAGAGTGCCGACAGGCCAACGCTCCATATCCATTTCGCATATAGAACATTGTCTTATAATAATGCGGTTTTCTTCAAAAGTCAAGTCTCAATTACAAAAGTCGTTGAGAACGACTTTTGTAATTGATCTGCGAGTTTTTGCTTGGTCGCGAGGCTCCCATTTTTTTGCTTCGCAAAAAAAACGCAATAACTCGCGACTGTTACTGTTATTTTGCTTGGTCGCAAAGGCTCGCATTTTTTTGCTTCGCAAAAAAACTCAAAAACTCATGTTTGATGGGCATTGCGGGTGTGGAAAAGAGTTTCCGAAGGCAGTTTTAAATGGACCTATCCCGCAGAAGGGGTAGCGGAAAACCGGAGGTTTGGAGCGAGGGGAAGGCTTTCCCCTCACAAAAAAAAGTGCCCCGCGGCCTAATGGGTGGGAGGGGATAGAAGACCGCGGGGCTAAAATAACAGTAATTTCTACTGCGAAATGGATAAACTAATCATCGGTATGTTTTGGAAATGTATTAGAGCTTGCGCCGCTTTTTCAAAAAAAAATAAAATTTTTCCCAAAAAACTTGACATGCCGCATAAATAAAAGATAAAAGTAATATTGAGTTAAAGGGTGCTTCTGGAAATTGGTTTCCTGGGGGTTCCCTATTTTTATAGACAGGAGATGTACCTGCTGTGAACGGAAGTGCAGTTTCCATTGACCATGTTTCCAAGAGCTTTGGCGATTTCCAGGCTCTGGACGACATCAACTTTACAATCAAGAAGGGAGAGTTCTTTTCCCTGCTTGGACCGTCTGGATGCGGCAAGACCACATTGCTGCGCATTATTGCCGGATTCGAGTTTCCCGATGACGGTGCGGTGCTTTTTGATGATTTGAACATCATCCCGCTTCCCGCCAACAAGAGACCGAGCAACACTGTCTTCCAGAGCTACGCGCTTTTTCCGCATCTGAGCGTCTATGAGAATGTCGCGTTCCCGCTGAGACTCCGCAAGGAAAAAAAGTCCGTAATCGACGAGAAGGTCAGGCACTATCTCCATCTTGTTCAGCTGGACCAGCACATCAGCAAAAAACCGAACCAGCTTTCCGGTGGACAGAGACAGCGTGTGGCCATTGCACGTGCGCTGATTAACGAGCCGAAAGTCCTTCTTCTTGACGAGCCTCTTTCCGCGCTTGACGCAAAGCTCCGTTCCAATCTTCTGGTTGATCTGGACGCTCTCCATGACAAGATTGGAATTACATTCATATATGTCACCCACGACCAGAGCGAGGCACTTGCGGTCAGCGACAGGATTGCCGTAATGAACCAGGGTCACGTCCTTCAGGTGGGCACTCCTTTTGAAATCTACGAAAGCCCGGCGACACAGTTTGTTGCCCAGTTCATTGGCGAGACCAACCTTTTTGAGAGTACAGTCGTAAACTGCGAGCCTTACCAGGTTCCGGGAAAGGAGCAGGAGTTCATGGTGACTCTGAACACTCCCGCGCTTGGAATGCAGGCACAGCTTACGGGTGAGACCGCGGCCACAAGGGAGGAGGACAAAAACATTCTTGTCACCGACTACGAGCATACGGACGTGGGGCAGAAGGTTGCGTTCACAATCAGGCCGGAAAAAATCCGCATAACGACGGAGGAGCCTAAAATCAACGGGCGCAAGGACATCAACGTGTTCAGGGGCGTGGTTGAGGAGCCTGTCTACACCGGGTTCCAGTCAAAATTCTATGTGCGGCTGGAAAATGGTTCCATAATCAAGGTGTTCAAGCAGCACGTGAACTATCTGGACGATGGACCCGAGATTGCGTGGAAGGATACCGTCTATGTCTCATGGGCGGCGGAGGACGGTTATATCGTCGAGGACATCAACAAATGAGCGGAAAGGAAAATCCAAAGTCAAAGGAAGAGCCGAAGATTCCTGCAGATTTGAAGCTGGCATCCAAGGCAAGGGCCTTTAAGTTCAAGAAGCCGAATCCCGGACCCTTTTACGCATGGCCGATGGGTCTGTGGTTTTCGCTTTTCTTCATAGTCCCGATTGTCATAATCGTCGCATACTCTTTTATGACGCGCGATGTCTATGGCGGTGTGCAGCCCAAGTTCACGCTGAAGGCATACGGACAGATGTTCGACCCGGCCTACGGAAAAATATTTTTGCGGACGCTGTGGATTGCGGCACTTTCAAGCTTCATCTCGATTGTGGTCGCCCTTCCCTGCGGATATGCGATGGCCAGGAGCAGGCACCAGACTTTCTTTTTGATTCTGGTCGTGATTCCGTTTTTGACCAACAGCCTCATACGCATTTTTGCCTGGCAGACCATACTTGGTGACGCAGGTCTTCTGAACGGCATACTCAAGTTTTTCTGGAACATAGGACACTCGCTCGGATGGACCAAGGCGGCGGAGTTTGTTCCGCACAAATTCATGTTCACCCAGGGCGCGATTGTCCTGGTCAGCATCTACATGTACCTGCCGTATGCAATCCTCCCGATTTTCACCTCGGTTGACAGATTCGACTTCAGTCTTCTGGAGGCGGCACGCGATTTGGGTGCGACAAAGGCTCAGTCCATGTTCAAGGTGCTGATTCCCGAAATCAAGAGCGGAATAATAAGCGCGCTGATTTTTACATTCATCCCGATTTTTGGCTCCTACACTGTTCCTCAGATGGTCGGTGGAAAGGACAGCTACATGCTCGGAAACATAATCGTTGACCAGGTGCAGAAAGTTAGGAACTGGCCGCTTGCATCCGCCTTCAGCCTTGTGATTACGCTGATTTCCATGGCCGCAATACTGTGGATGCTCATGGCGAACAAAAAGGAGGCGAACCTCAAAAAAGTTTCGACCAAGGAAGATGTCGCCGCCAACACGAACTCACCGCTTCTTGCAGGCAGCGAGGCTCTGGGAGGTGGAAAATGAGATTCAATCCTTTCAAACTTTTTTCCAAAAGGCAGAAGCCGTCCGAACCAGCCAGACATGCCAAGAGGGACTGGAAAAAGAAGCAGCATCCGTGGTCGTTCTCAAAGACCGTACTGTGGATTTGCCTCATGTTCCTGTTCATACCGCTTTTCGTGATTATCTTCTACTCATTCAACGAGTCCAAGGACACGACGTTCACGGGATTTTCGTTCGTCTGGTACGAGAAGTTGATTTTCGAGAGCAAGGATTTGTGGACATCGCTCTGGAACAGTTTTGTGGTTGCAATACTTTCGTCAATCACCGCGACCATTCTGGGGACCCTTGCCGCAATCGGTGTGACCTGGTACAAGTTTTTCGGGAAGGGCTATATACAGACAACCAGTTTCCTCCCGATGGTTCTGCCGGAAGTAATCATGGGAATCTCCCTTCTGATTTTTTTCAGCGGAATCAAGATGTCGCTGGGGCTTGGGACAATCTACATAGCGCACACAACTTTCTGTATGCCTTTCGTGTACATGATGGTCAGCGCGCGAATCGACGAGTTTGACTATTCGATAATAGAGGCAAGCCACGACCTTGGAGCGAACGAGGTGCAGACCCTCTTCCGTGTGACGCTGCCCGCAATCATGCCTGGAATCATCTCCGGGTTTATGATGAGCGTCACCATGTCCCTTGAGGATTATGTCATAACATTCCTTGTGAGCGGACCTGGAAGCACAACCCTGCCTCTCTATGTCTACTCGATGATTAGGTTTGGCGTGAGTCCTGTAATCAACGCGCTTTCGTTCGTGCTGATTCTGGCAATCTGTACGCTGACAATACTTTTGAGGAACGGACTTAAATCGTTCGCCTCATCCAGATAAATTTTTTGGGAGATTTGATTTTATGAAAAAGAATATTGCTGGATTTGCTTTTGCCGCGCTTGTTTTTGCTGGCGCCATGGGTCTTTCATCGTGTGCATCGGATGACGGAAAGACGCTCTACCTTTACAACTGGACTTACTACACCCCGGACGAGGTTCTCCGTGATTTTGAGAAGGAGTTCGACTGCAAGGTTAAGGTTGACAGCTACGCCTCAAACGAGGAGATGTATGCCAAGCTGCGTGCCGGAGCCAAGGGTTACGACATTGTTGTTCCGTCACAGGACTATGTTTCAATCATGCTGAACCAGGGTATGCTCAGGGAGATTGACCAGAGCAAGTTTACTAACCGTGGAAACATCAATCCGCTGGTGCTGGAAAAGGCGACCTACGACCCTGAAATGAAATACGCAGTGCCATACTATTTTGGAGCGGCAGGGATTTCGGTTAACAAGACCAAGGTTCCGGGCGGAAATTACGCAAGGGACTGGGGCATTTTCTCGGACCCTCAGTTTGCGGGCCACGCCACAATGATGGACGACATGAGGGAAGTAATCGGGGATGCTCTTGCGCACAAGGGTTACGATGTGAACAGCCTGAACGATTCCGAGCTTGATGCCGCCACCGACATGATTGACAAAGAATGGAAGCCGAATCTTGTGAAATTCGATGCGGAAAGTTTTGGTAAGTCATTTGCCGCCGGAGATTTCTGGCTATGCCATGGATATGCCGAGGTAATCTACGGTGAGGTTCCGGAGGAAAAATGGGACGAGACAATCGACTTCTTTATTCCTGCAGAGGGAGGAGCGTCCTACCTTGACAGCATGTGCATACTGAAGGACTCAAAGCATGTGGAGCTTGCCACCGAGTTCATCAACTACATCCACCGTCCGGAAGTCTACGCAAAGTTTTTGGACACATTCAATTTCCCGTGCTTCGTAAATCCTGCCGCCGAAAAATACATGACAAAAAAGCCGATGTACGAGGCCAGCCAGATGAACAACTGCACCCTTAAAATCGATTTGGGCGACGGTCTTGACAAATACAACGAACGCTGGCAGAAAATCAGGTTTACGGACTAAATTCTCCGCAAAGGGGCTTTATCAAATTGAAAAAAAATTATAAACTACAGTCTCTTTAAACTAAAGCCGTCCTTTTTGGGGCGGCCAAATAAATGGGGTACAACCATAAAAAAAATTTCCTAGAGGTATTCAATTGAAAAAGCTTACCAAAATCCTTTCCGCCGTGGCAGTCGCCGTGGCAACAGTTTTCTCCGTTTCCTGCTCAAAGAACAGCGGCAGGACTCTCTACCTTTACAACTGGACTTACTACACTCCCGATGATGTAATCAAGGCTTTTGAACAGGAGTTTGACTGCACCGTGAAGCTCGACAGCTACTCAACATGCGACGAGATGTATGCAAAGCTCCGTGCCGGTGCCAAGGGCTACGATGTGGTGATTCCTTCCAACGACTTTGTTTCAATCATGCTGAAGCAGGGTATGCTCAGGGAACTTGACCAGTCCAAGATGACCAACAGGGACAAAATCAACCCGGTGGTCCAGGCGAAAATGGATTTTGACCCGGAAATGAAATATGCAGTTCCATACGCCTTTAGCGCGACCGGCGTTATGGTGAACAAAACCAAAGTCACCGGCGAGTACAAACGCGACTACAGCATTTTTTCGGACCCGCAGTTTGCAGGACACGCGACCATGATGGACGAAATGCGTGAGGTAATCGGATGCGCACTTGTCCACAAAGGATACAACATGAACTCGGTGGACGATTCCGAGCTGAACGAGGCATACAGGCTCATCTCCAGCGAATGGAAGCCAAACCTTACAAAATTTGATGCGGAGGGATTCGGAAAGTCATTTGCTTCGGGCGACTTCTGGTTGTGCCAGGGCTATCCGGAAATTGTCTACGGAGAGGTTGACGAGAGCCGCTGGGCGGACACAATAGATTTCTTCATTCCACCGGAGGGAGGACCTGCCACTCTTGACTGCATGGTTATCCTGAAGGACGCGCCCCATTACGAGCTTGCGAACGAGTTCATCAACTTCATCCACAGGCCGGAGATGTACGCAAAATTCATTGACACATTCCGCTACCCGTGCGTTGTGAACACCGAGGCACTGAACTATGTCACCAAGCAGCCGATGTACAACGCGGAGCAGGCTTACACATGCACACTCAAGCAGGACCTTGGCGACAATCTGGACAAGTACCACGACATCTGGCAGAAAATCCGTTTCGCGGACTAGGGAAGCGCTGATTAGTCGGCCATTGCCTTTTTGATTGCGGACAGAAGTTCATCGTAATTTTCAAATGCCGGCAGGTCAGGGTTGTCAGCCTTGATTTTGTCGGTGCTCTTGAAAAGGAACCCGGCCTTGCTTGCACGTATCATTGCCAAATCGTTGTGGCTGTCGCCGGAAGCTATGGTCTGGTAGCCAATGGACTGGAGCGCCTTTACCGTTGTCAGTTTGCTCTGTTCGCATCTCATCTTGAATCCAGTAATCTCACCGTCGGGCGCGACCTCAAGACTGTTGCAGAAGATTGTGGGCCATCCAAGTTTTTTCATCAGCGGGGTTGCGAACTGAGTGAACGTGTCGCTTATGATTATGACCTGGCTGATTGAACGAAGCTCGTCCAGAAAATCCTTTGCACCTGGAATCGGGTCAATCTTTGCGATTGTGTCCTGGATTTCCTTTAGCCCAAGCCCATGCTCCTTCAGGATTCCAAGCCGCCACTTCATCAGCTTGTCGTAGTCTGGCTCGTCCCTTGTTGTGCGTGTCAATTCCGGGATGCCGGATTCCTTTGCGAATGCAATCCATATTTCAGGAACCAGAACGCCTTCCAAATCAAGACATACAATATACATGTTTTTCCCCTTGTTTTTTTAATTATTTTCTGAAGCGTTTTCAGCAATATGCTCGTCGCTGTCCGATGGGACTGTCCCAACCGAGTCGCTTTTTTGTTTGGCATCATTCTGTTCCATCACAAAGCGGATGAAAAAATCTTCAAGGGTCTTGGTCGGTCCCGGAAGATGGAGCCTCTGCCTGACCCTTGCGTTGTCGCGCCTGACCGTGTACAGAAGATAGAAGTCCCTGTAGTCAAGGCTTACATCGGTTTTCACACGTTCGCCAAGATATGATGAAACCTCGTCACGTCCAATCGCCTTCACACCCTGCTCGCGGAGAATCGCACGTAGACGCAGAATCTGCTCGTATGAAAGCCCGAACAAAAATTCCTCCATCGCCTGGGAAACTTCCTGGTCGCCCAGACGCTGCTTGATGAACTGGTTCCACTGTGTCCCCATCTGTATGCTCACAAGAAGAAGCTCGCTTGTTCCCATCATTGTTCCGAATGCGGGTGCGAGTGTGCGTCTTGCGTTCCATACCGACTGGAGAACCGGCGCAATGTCGTTGATTGTCTGGTCCGAGCGGTGTTCCCAAAGTATAATCAGGGAGTTGGCCAGCTGCCTTCTCAGGTCCATCGAAAGGGTCTTGTCTTTCATCAGGTTCAGGTAGACATCCTCCGCCATCAATGTGAACATCATGCTGACGGTCTCATCGTTGTAGGCCTTCGCCTCCTTTTCATCCATCTGTGCAAAATTTTTTGCCA
The DNA here is from genome assembly GCA_902783155.1 of uncultured Spirochaetaceae bacterium. Taxonomy (GTDB): domain Bacteria; phylum Spirochaetota; class Spirochaetia; order Treponematales; family Treponemataceae; genus Treponema_D. The sequence goes on along the minus strand of CACZPR010000110.1, from coordinate 15,713 downwards.
GCTTGTACATTGAGAAGAAGGTGTGGATTTTTGTTACAAGAAATCCCTTTCCAAGAGCAGCCTTTGATGGCATGTGGAGAAGAGTGTCGCCGTCTTCCTGATAGGAAATGATGCTTTCCACCAGCGCACCCGGGGTCCTGACAGATGTGTTCAGGTTTGTCCTCTGCAAAAGCGACGGGAAATTTGCGATTGCGGTCGCAAGTTTTTTCAAATCCTTCAGCCTCTGGTCCAAAATCTCCAGACGGTCGGGAGCGGTGGTCTTCAGGTTTGCCCTAAGTTTCTGGACCAGCTCCTCCTGGTATGCCGAAAGAACGGTCAGCCCGATGTTCTCAGGACTGATGTCCGCCTCGGCTTTTTCCTCCGCATCAAAGAACGACTCTATGCTTATGGGAGTGAATTCAAAAACTTTTTTTTCGTCAATATCATCCATAGTTTACCTTACAGTGTACACCCAATGACAATTTTTTTCTATAGTCTTGGGCAAATCCGCTTAGTTTGGAATGATAATGCAGTCGATTTCAACTCCCATGTCCTTTGCCATCGAGTAAACCATGTCCCTGGTGATTTTTTTGCTCCCTTTTGGAACCGGATGCGGCTCGGCATCCCCAATCAGCACGATGACTTTCTTTGCCGGGGTCCGCCAGTCGAAGTAGTTCATTGAAGCGTAGAGTGCCTCGTATACTGCCTCTGGAACGTCTCCCCCCTCGTTTCCCTTGATTGCGATAGCCTTGATGTTCTGTCCAAAGGTCTCCGCGCTGTCGGTGAACTCCGAAATCTTTACAGGAAGTCCGTCGTGGTTGTAGTTGTCCGAATAGTCCCTGTAGCACACAAGTCCAAGCCTTATGCTCTTGTAGTTGGACATCTCTTTTTGAAGGTCGGGAACCCATGTCTTTTTGAGCGTCTCTATGTCGTCGTTCATGCTTCCCGTCGTGTCGATTGCGAAAACAACGTCAAGCGCAAGCCTGTCCTTGTTCCTTCCCACAATCGTGTTGATTTCTTCTCCAAGATATTCGGGACCCTTTGAATAGAAAGTGACTCCGCCGCCTGTCTTTGATATGTCCGAAAATGTTTCGGCGGTTTCCTGGCTGTATCTGTCGCTAAGGTCAACATCCTCCTCGCTCCATGATGACGTTGGCTTGTTTGTGTCTTCGGTGGTTCCTGTGCTTGAAAGACTGTCGGAGTAGGCGAACATGAAGGGATTGTCCCTCCACTGTCCATCGTAGTCGCCGTATTTTTTTTCAAAGGTCCTGATGTTGATGAAGGTTCCCTCGGCTATGTCCGTTGTTCCGCTCCTTCCCCATGGATAGCCCCATTCCATTGTGTGCGGTATGTAGATAAGAAAACATTCCCCAAGATTTGGATGCCTTGTGGGTGTGGATGAAATCAGGCTGTAGCGTGAATACTGTGATTCCAGCTTTTTTCCGTCCAGATAGCGGATTTCGTCACCGTTTATGGAATTGTACTCCTTTGCGCGGAATGCGTAGTTTGTCCTTTTTCCTTCAGGGTCCTTGAGCGTTTCCACGAGCATTACTGAATTCACGCCCTCCTTTCTGCGGATGTAAAGATTGAATCCGTCCGTGGATGTGCCCTTGGATTTTCCGGTGCTTCTTTCAATAAGGATGTCGTCCCTTGTTATGATTAGATTTTCATGCAGCTGCTCTACGGTAAGTTTTTTTGCAGCGCCAGATGCGGAAGTCTGTGCAGAAACTGTCGCAGCGGAAAAAGCGAGTGCCGCCGCAATAAGGATTTTAAAATTACGAATCATGTTCCACCCCCTTCTGACTTTTTCGGCAAAAAGAAAGTGCTCCTAAAGCCTGTAAAAAGGGAGTGGAGTTTTTGGACTTTTTAGAATGCAGGTGGAATGAAGTCGATGGCGGTTGTCTCGTCGAATCCGTACATGAGGTTCATGTTTTCAACGGCCTGTCCCGCAGCTCCCTTAACCATGTTGTCAAGACAACTCACGATTTCCAGCATCTTTCCGCCGTCCACAAGGTAGACCTGCAGGTCGCAGTAGTTGCTGTAGCGGACTGTCCTTGTTGTCGGGTCCACACCATCGGGAAGCACCCTCACGAACGGCTCGTTTTTGTAGAAGTCCGTGTAGATTTCGCGGATTTTTGCAAGAGGATTCTCGCCCTTGATTTTTTCAAGTCCCTCATCGGAAAGGGGAGCGTAGATTGTGCTGAGTATTCCCCTGTTCTGCGGAAGAAGGTGGGGGGTGAATACAATGTTCACGTCCTTTCCCGCAATCAGCGAGCAGTTTCTCTGGATTTCGCTCTGGTGCCTGTGCTTTCCCACGTTGTATGCGCTGAAACTTTCGCCGCACTCGCAGAACTGGTTTTTCATGCTCGGATTCCGACCTGCGCCGGTGATTCCGCTTTTTGAGTCAACAATAATGCAGCCGGTCTGGAGGAGTGAATTTTTTAGGGCTGGCATGAGGGCAAGGGTTGCGCTTGTTACGTAGCATCCCGGATTTCCGATGATTCTTGCCTTTTTGATTTCGTCCCTGTTCATTTCGGGCGAACCGTAGACGGATTCCTTGTGCACCTCCGGGAAGTCCCAGCTTTTTTTGTACCAGGTCTTGAAAGTCTCCTCGTCCATTCCGTAGCGGAAATCGGCGGAAAGGTCTATGAGTTTTTTTCCGTTCTTGACGCAGTAGTCCGCATATTGCTCTGCGATTCCATGGGGAAGTGCCGTAAAGAGGATGTCGGATTTTTCCTTTACCTCATCGGCGGTGAGAAGTTTTCCGTCGCATTTTTCTCCAAGCTGTCCGCGAAGATTCTGGTAGACATCGAAAATATCCTGTCCCTCGAAGCTGACGGAGCTTACAAAAATCTTTTCCACCTGGGGATGTCTTAGAAGAATCCTGAAAAGCTCCACCCCGGCGTAACCTGTCGCGCCAATAATTCCAGCCTTAATCATTTTTGCCTCCACGTAACCTTGCGGTCCCTTGTATGTTTTTCCTTTAGCGGCTGTCCGCCCATAATGTTAAAGGAAGGTATGTATCAATTCGCTAAAAAATGATACAGTAGAGAAATGAAATATTCAAGATTTACACTGAAAAATGTTTTTTATTCCGCAGTCATGGCCGTGTCTACGTTTGCCGTGGTTTCCTGTTCGTCCATTCCAGAGTCCGTTCCAGATGACGACCGCGAGATTGTCCAGCTTGCCCAGGATGCCGCCGACGGTGGTAACTATGACCTTGCCAAGTGGTACTACGGCCAGCTGCTCGAAAAATATCCCGACGACTCAAAAATCTATGTGGAGGCCAACTTCGAGATTGCGCATCTGGATATAAAGAAGAAAAAATATGAAGCCGCCGTCCCGCGACTGAACGAGATTCTCTACATCTATGAGAATGTCCCGGTCGGATATCTTCCAAGCCAGTACAAAAAGCTCGCCGAAAATGATTTGAAGAAAATCCCGGAGGAGACCCTTTCCAAAATCAACGAGAAGATTGAGAGCGAGAAGGCAAAGAAAATCAAGCAGGAAGGTGAGAGCCAGGTCAAGACTCCTGCCGTCGAAGATGACGATGACGAATACGACTTCCCGGATTTTGACGAGTAGAAAATAGAATGAAAGTCTACCGGATTCCAGAGCAGCTTGATACTCTTGTTTTTGACATAGACGGAACGCTTTACACAAATCCCCTGTATGTTTTTGAGCAGGTGGACGCGCAGGTAAGGCATTTTGCCCATGTCACGGGAGTGTCCGAAAAAAAAGCGCGCTGGCAAATCCACCGGTACAGAAAAACATGGAGCGAGCAGAACGGCGGAAAAAAGATAAGCCTTGGAAATACCCTTGTCGCGTTCGGCATTCCAATTGAGGAAAGCATAAGGTGGCGCAACACGCTTCTGGAACCCGACCGCTATTTGAAAAGGGACGAAAAACTTAGGGCCGCCATTGAAAAGCTCGGGTCCGCGTACAGGATGGTCTGCGTCACGAACAATCCTGTTGTGGCTGCAAAAAAGACGCTGGCCGCAATCGGGGTGGACGACCTTCTTCCGGATGTGGTTGGCCTTGACACATGCAACAAATCCAAGCCCGCACGTGAACCTCTGGACGCGGCAATGAAAATTACGGGAAGCGAATACGGAAACTGTCTTTCAGTCGGCGACAGATACGACATCGACCTTGCCCTGCCGCTTGAACTTGGGATGGGCGGAATCCTCGTTGACGGCGCGGAAGACATCTACGGCCTTTTTGAAATCCTTGGAAAATCCCGATAAAAAAACCTCCCGAAGCATTTGCCCCAGAAGGTTTTTGAAGTACAAGTCCAAGATTAATACTTTGAATCGTGTGATCTGTGGTTTTTCTTCATCAGTTTGCGCTGAAGAGTCTTGTTCTTGCGGTTCAAGATTGTGGACGGCTTTTCATAGTACTCGCGCTTTTTGAACTCACGGATGATGCCTTCCTTTTCAACCATTCTCTTGAAACGTTTGATAGCCTTTTCAAGGTTCTCATTGTCATCAACATTGATTGTTGCCATTCTTGTTTTCACCTTCCTTTCCAGCGAAATATCACAGGGACTACAGTATGATGGATTTTTAAAACTTTTTCAAGTGTGAAAGCGAAAAATTTTATGCGACCGTAAAACCATTTTGGCTCCCCACCTGTCTGCAATTGTGTCTTACACCCTGTCGTATGACGAGTCGATGTTGAGCTGCATACGGTATTTTGCCACTGTGCGGCGCGCGATTTTTATTCCCCGTTCCTCAAGAAGCTCGGAGATTTTTTGGTCGCTCAGTTTTTTCCTGTCGTCCCTATGCTCGTCCAGGATTTTTTTGATTTCAAGCTGAACGTTGTCGCGGCTCAGATTTTTTTGTCCCTCATCCGAATCCGCAGCTTTGGATGCACAGCTTACAGAGTTTTCAAAAAAATATTTCAGCGGATAGAGCGAGCCGTTGTACTGCAGATACTTTCCGTTCGCCATTCTGGAGACCGTGCTTTCCGAAACGCCGACAGTCTGCGCCAAATCCTTCAGCCTCATTGGAACCAGATGTCCGGCACCCTTTTCAAAAAACTCGTGCTGGATTCTGACAATTTCCCACGCGGATTTTTCGATTGTGTTTTTTCTGTTCTCAAGCATCGCGACAAAATCTTCGGCGGCCTTTATTTTTTCCTTGAGCTCCTTTTCCTTTGCGCCGTTTTTTTGAATCTCCGGGGCAATGGACACGGCAGGTATTTTGGAGTTTTCAATCCTGATTTTCCAGAAGCGGTTCCCGGTTTTGAGTATGCCCTTTTCCCTCAGTTTTTTTTCCAGCGCCGGGTCCTCCAAATCAATGTCAAGATTTTTCATATCGACTTCGCTTACATAAATGTCGGGGCTTACAAGATGTATTTCTTCTGTTGAAAATCTTGATGCCGGAAACGGTGTCAGCGTCCTGATGAAATCAATTGAAGCCTGCACGTCTTCTTCGGTTAAATCAAGGGAAAGGAATTTTTTTTCTTCCTCTCCAAGAGCGAACATGTTCCGTCTGCTTTCAAAAAAGTTTTGCAGTTTTTTCAATGCCCTTGACGGTGCGGGTGGATTTATAAAATCAAGGTGTCCGTCCAGAATGAAAAGCGAAAGTTCGTCCGCCGCAGGATTTTGCCTTGCCTGAACCAAAAGACTTTCCTCAACATTTTTTGTGCATACCCCCACCGGGTCAAACGACTGAATCAGCTTCATGCATTTTTTCAGCACGGAAATATTTTCGCCCGGGTTCGATTTGTCAAGAAGGGTCTCTGGCTCAAGAATGTGGTGGCCGTGGGAATCAAGATTTTGAATCAGTTTTTCGCCGACTGAAATTTCCTGTGCGTCCAGACGTTCCATGTGCAGCTGGTGGAGCAGGTGTTCCCTGAGTGATTCGCGGAAATCTTCTTTCTGTTCGATTATTGCCTGAAATGCGTCGCTTGATTTTTGCGCGCCCTGTGAAATTCGGGTGGAGCTTTTGATTTTGTTCTGCACTGCATCCGAAAGACCATCGTCAATCATCAGTGCCGGATTTTCGTTTGCCGCCTTCGCAATTTCGTCCCGCAGATTGTCCGTGTCCATCGAAAGAATTTTCAGGGCATGAATCTGCATCTGGCTCATCACCTGAACCTGAGTCTGTTTCTGCGACTGTACCTGCGAAAAAAAATCACCCATGCGTACATTATAGCACATTTTTTGATTTCGCTATATAATTTTATTTATGAAAGATTTTAGCGAGTTTGGAATTGAGCTGCCGGAGATTTTGTTGCCGGCGAAAAAAGATTTGTCTTCCTGGAGTGTGATTGCGTGCGACCAGTACACTCAGGATTTGGATTACTGGAAAAAAGTTGCGGACAGGGTTGGAAAAAATCCATCCACGCTGAACATGATTTTGCCGGAGGTCTATCTTTCATCGCCGGACAGAAAGGAGAGAATAGAAAAAATCCGGGAGGACATGAAAAAATATCTTTCGGACGGAACTTTTGCTCCTGCGGAAAAAGAGTTTGTATATGTCGAGCGCACTACCGCATATGGCAGGGTGAGGAAGGGTCTTGTAGTTGCCCTTGACCTTGAAAGCTACGAGTGGAAACCCATGTCCAAGGCTCTCGTTCGTGCAACCGAGGCAACCATTGTTGAACGCATTCCGCCCAGAAAAGAAATCCGTCGTGGCGCGCCTGTCGAAAGTCCGCACATAATGCTTCTTGTGAACGACCCCGGACACATTCTGATTGAGGCTGCTGGCATTGATGCAAAAAAATCATCCCCGGTTTACGACGGAGACCTGATGATGGACGCGGGACACATTTCGGGATGGGCCGTAAAATCTGATGAGGCTCTGGAAAAAATTCATTCCGCTCTGGAGAGTCTGAAAAAGGCCGGAACAGAAAATGATGGAAGCGCGTTCATGTTTGCGGTTGGGGACGGAAACCATTCTCTTGCAACTGCAAAGGCTGTGTGGGACGAATACAAAAAGGAGCTTTCCGAAAAAGGAGTGCCATGCGATGAAATAAAAAAATCCCCGGTCCGCTACGCGCTTGTGGAGCTTGTGAACATCTACGACGGGGGACTTACCTTTGAGCCAATCCACCGTGTCCTGTTCGGGGGAGATTCCGGGAAACTTGTTTCGTTTGTGCAGAAAAATCTTGGCGGAACTGTTTCCGACTGCGAGTCAGAAAAAGCTCTGGACGATAAAGTGAAAAAATCCTCGGCGGCATTCGGATTTGTTTTTACGGCGGACGGAAAAAATCATTATGTCTGTCTTGAAACTTCCGTGAAGGAACTTGCGGTCTCACGTCTGCAGCCGGTTCTTGATGAGTATATTATTGAAGAAAAAAAATCCGGCAGGGAAATTGAGATTGACTACATCCACGGCAGCGATGAGGTTTTCAGGCTCGGAAAAAAGGATGGAGCCGTTTCCATTCTGCTTCCGCCTATTGCCAAGGACTCATTTTTTGCGACAATAGGCACAAGGGGACCGCTACCAAGAAAAAGTTTCAGCATGGGAGAGGCAAGCGAAAAACGCTTCTATCTGGAGTGCAGGAAACTGTTTTAGCTTAATAGGCTGGTGTCCACCGTCCCGGAGCAGAAAAAAAACATGCGAATTTTGTTCCGGGGGTGTTGACAAAAAAAGATGAAATCAATATTATAATATCCATCACTACAAAACAATGCTCCTTTAGCTCAGCCGGTAGAGCAACGGACTGTTAATCCGTGTGTCGCTGGTTCAAGCCCAGCAAGGGGCGTTTTTAAGACCTTTGGTTTTTCCGGAGGTCTTTTTTTTGTGTCCGGCAAGGATGTCGATGGTTTTAGGGCGGCCCTGGAAGATGAGGCGGAGACCCTTCTCAGATTTGATGTTGTTGATGCATGTGGAAAAGTTTCCGATGAATTAAAATCTGAGATAGAAAGGGATGGGGTGGTTATTTATGAGGAAATTTGACAATTATTTGGGAAGTCTGGCCGTCCTTGAGAGAGCAGGCGGAAAAAAATATAGAAAAATCCAGTTGGGTATAGGACGGTTTCTGTAATGGAATTTCTGAAACGGCATCAGCTTGACATAATGTTGATTTTGATTGGAGTCTGCGGCATACAGGCTCTGTTTGTCGTGCTTGCAAAGGCGCTTTCCAGAAAAAGAAAATTCGCTCTTCTTTCGCTGGAACTTAGCGCGATGTTCCTTCTGATTGCAGACCGATGCGCGTACATTTACCGCGGTGACGTGAGCGAGCTCGGGTTCTGGATGGTCAGAATCAGCAACTTCCTTCTGTTCTTTTTTCCAATCACCATACTCCATGCGTTCAACTCCTACCACATCGATCTGGTCAGAAACGAGGGCGGGGTAAAAAACTGTCCCCTGTCGCTCAGAATCTGCAAGGTGCTTACTTTTGTCGGAATAGTCTCGCTGATTGTCTCCCAGTTTACCGATTTCTATTACTATTTTGACGAGCAGAACCGTTATGTGCGCGGAAGGGGCATGGCATTCAGCTACATCTGTCCAATCGGGATAATACTTTTGCAGTTCATCGAGGTACTGAGGGATTTCAAGAGGCTCAGAAAGCTGCTTGTAGTTCCCCTTTTGATTTTCACCGTCATCCCTGTCATAGCCACGGTATTTCAGGTATTCATGTACGGAGTTTCGCTCATAAACATTGCGAGCTGCGGCATGGTCATTGTGGTTTACATCTTCAGTCTTGCCGATTTGAACGACACGGTTACAAAGGCCAAGGCGCGTGAGATTCAGATTTTGAAGGACGAACAGAAAAAAATGGGGGAACTGTTTGAACAGACCGCCACTGCACTTGCAAATGCAATTGATGCCAAGGATAAGTACACCCACGGACATTCGATGAGGGTCGCCGAATATTCCCAGAGGATTGCAAGGTTCGCAGGACGCGATGAGAAATTCTGTTCCGAGGTCTATTTTGCAGGCCTTCTGCATGATGTAGGAAAAATCGGTGTTCGGGTGGATATAATCAACAAGGACGGAAAGCTGACCGACGAGGAGTATGCGGAAATCAAAAAGCATCCCACAATCGGAAAGCAGATTCTTTCGAGTATCAGCAGGTCTCCGTACCTTTCAATCGGTGCGAACTATCACCACGAGCGTTACGACGGGCGCGGATATCCGGAAGGTCTTAAGGGAGATGACATCCCGGAGATTGCGAGGATAATTGCTGTTGCCGATGCCTACGATGCCATGACCTCAAAACGAAGCTACCGTGACCCCATTCCTCAGCACAGGGTTCGCGAGGAGATTGTAAAGGGAATAGGCTACCAGTTTGACCCTGACTTTGCGAAGATAATGCTCCACCTTATCGATGTGGATACCGAATACCAGATGAAGGAAAGGGAGCAGGTCCAGGAACTTGCCGGGAAAAATGTCCTTGAGTGCGATGAAAACCGTTCCGCTTTTTCGGAGGGGCTCAGGCTTACCGAACACGTCACAAGGTTCAAGATGCGGTGCAGGTCGCAGGATGGATTCAACCCGGCGGATTCCGTTTTCTCGTTCATTCTGTTCGACTCTCTTGATGGAAGAATCCACATTGGGGACGGCCAGGAAAAGGAGATGGTCTACACCGAGTTTGCTGAAATTCATTTTGACGGAAGCTCGATAAAAAGGGATGCAAGAAAAATCCAGTCCGACATCAAGAAGGAGAGGGACGGATGGAACGGCATGTATAGAAACGGAATTGATTTTGAGGGCGAGGCCGTAAAATTCAGGGACCACATCCAGATAAAGATTTCTTGTGCATATCAGACTGCCGTTGTGACCGTTGCACTTCAGGACAGCATCAGGTTTGCATACATGAGCCTTACCGGAGCGCACTGTGTTTTTTCAAATGTGGAATTCGATAAGACCGAGGAGAGCATTGGTGCGGGATACATCAGCCGAATTGCGGACGAGGTGAGCTACATAGACGGTCCTGAGGGCGACATTCCTAATGTGCAGATTGACGGATGGAAGACCTCTGCTTCACAGGCGGTCCCGGTTGTTGACGGAATGACAATCAGCTTCCATTCAAAGAGTCTTCCGACCGCGCGTCTTATATGGCACTGTCCGTTCGTTACGATTTTTTATTCGGACGACATGATTCCCGGTGGAAAAAATTACCGCGAGTTTGTGTGCGTTCGCTTTGACGGTGAAAACTGGGAAGGAACGAATGTGGCGGACAACAGCATCCTTATCAACAAGACCGACGATTTTGAAAACTGGCAGAAATGGAAGGAGCTGAACAAGGCTGGGCTGGACTGTACCGTGAAACTCCGCAGGCAGGGAAAGAAGATAACCGTCGTGACGGAGAACGGCGGAATTGCAATCAGGAGTGTTACCACAATCAAGGTGGAGACGCCGGAAATCTACGTCGCCCTTACCGGAGACCAGTGCGCAATCACAAACATAAGGATAAAATGAGCTTTGCGCCGCCCTAAAATTTGTGAAGGAATTGCATGTAAAAAATCAATGTAGACAAAGATTTTTTTATAAATTAGACTTTGAAAATCAGCATGAAAAATGCTTGAAAAACAGGAGCAATTATGAACTACGGCTACTTTGATGACGAAAAAAAGGAATACGTCGTCACCCGTCCTGACACTCCACAGTCTTGGAGCAATTATCTTGGATCTACGGAATACGGTGCTGTAATCACCAATAACGCCGGTGGATATGGCTTCTACAAATCCGGTGCGCGCGGAAGGTTCATGCGTCTGCGTTTCAATGCAGTTCCGATGGATCAGCCCGGACGCTATTTCTATATCCGGGACAACGAAAACAAGGACTATTGGTCTGCATCATGGCAGCCTGTGGGAAAGCCTCTTGACCAGTTTAAGTCGGAGTGCCGCCACGGTACGGCATACACAAAAATCACTTCGGAATACAGCGGCATAAAATCAGAGGCCACATATTATGTTCCGCTCGGACAGATTTTCGAGTACTGGAGACTGAAGCTCACAAACCAGAGCGGCAAGGCCAGAAAACTTTCCGCGTTCAGCTACTGCGAGTTTACTAACCAGTGGATGACCGAGCAGGACCAGGTTAACCTCCAGTATTCCCTTTTCATTGCGAAGGGTGACTACAAGGACGGAATCATCGGGCTTTCAAGCGAGGACAAGCTTCTTCGCCAGCGTAAGGATTTTGAGACCAACGACATACAGATGAACGAGTGGATGGCTCTTGCAGGCGCACCTGTTTCTGGATATGACACTGACCGCACAAGTTTCATCGGAACTTACGGAAGCTACGAAAAGCCACGTGCCGTCATCGAGGGTAAGAGCGGAAATTCACTTGCCTATGGTGACTCTGCATGCGGCTCCCTTTCATGTGACATAGAGCTTGCACCGGGTGAGTCAAAGGAGATTATAATCCTTGTCGGAATCGGTGACATGGAAGTTCGCGGAAGAAAAGTACTTGCCGAATACGGAAACGTAAAGCGTGCTGATGAGGAACTTGACAAGCTGATTAAAAACTGGCATTCAAAGCTCGACAGCTTCATTGCGGAAACTCCGGATGCCGACATCAACCACACGGTAAACATGTGGGGACTCTACAACTGTCTCATTACTTTCGCATGGTCACGTGCAGCGTCCCTTGTCTACAATGGCGAGCGCGACGGTCTTGGATTCCGCGATTCAGTTCAGGACATCCTTGGTGTTTCCGCCGCAATCCCGGATGTTGCAGAGGAAAGAATGTACCGCATGTTGAGCGGTCAGGTTTCATGCGGCGGTGCAATCCCTGTAATCAGGACGGACCACAATCCTGGACACGAAAATCCACCGAAAGAAGAAGATTACCGCTCTGACGACTGCCTCTGGTTCTTCAATGCAGTTCCGGCATATATCGCCGAGTGCGGAAATTTTGATTTGTACAACAAGGTCGTGCCTTATGCTGACAAGGGTGAGGGAACGGTTTACGAGCATCTGAAGAAAGCCCTCCAGTTCAACCTTGACCACATGGGCGTTGACGGAATTCCTTGCGGACTTCTTGCCGACTGGAACGACTGCCTTAAGCTCGGCTACCACGGTGAGTCACTTTTCGTTGCATTCCAGCTCCGTCTTGGATTTACGACATATTCCGACATCTCCCTGCGTCTTGGTAAAAAAGAAGAAAGCGAGTGGGCTTTGGCTCAGCGCAAAAAGCTTGACGAGGCAATCCAGAAAAAATGCTGGGACGGAAAATGGTGGATCTGGGCAATCGGCGAGGACGGAACCGTTTACGGAACAAAGACCTACGAGGAAGGACAGGTTTACTTCAACACCCAGGTCTGGGCGGTTCTTTCCGGGGCAGCAACACCGGATCAGGCAAGGGAATGCATGCAGACTGTAAAGGAAAAGCTTGCGACCCCTTACGGACTTATGCTTTGCGCTCCGCCGTTCACAAAGACAAGCATTGACGTTATGCGCGCGGTTGTTTTCAATTCTGGAATCAAGGAAAACGCAGGTATCTTCAACCACACCCAGGGATGGGGAATCATTGCGGAAACCATGCTCGGAAACGGAAACCGTGCATACGAATATTGCAAGGCAGCTCTCCCGGCGGCATACAACGACAAGGCTGAAATCCGTCAGAGCGAACCTTATGTTCAGGGACAGACCACATATTCCGCATTCTCACCAAGGGCGGGAAACACAAGGGTCTCCTGGCTTTCTGGTGCCGCAACATGGTCTTACTACAGCTTGACCCAGTACATACTCGGAATCAGACCGCAGTATGAGGGCATGATGATTGATCCGTGCGTGCCTGATTCATGGGACGGCTTCAAAGTCCAGAGACGCTTCCGTGGAAAGATTCTGCACATCGAAGTGAAAAATCCTAACCACGTCTGCAAGGGAGTCGTGGAACTTACATTGAACGGCGAAAAAATCTCCGGCAATGTAATCCCGGCGGAAAAGCTCGGTGCTGACAACACGATTGTCGCAGTGATGGGCAAGGTTGAGACTTCCGACGCTCCAGCCCAGAGACTGTAGGCTAACAAAGTCCCTTCCGTCGTCTTGATGGGAGGGATTTTTTTTTGAGGTGGATTTATGACTGAAGTGGAACTTAAGGCTTGGGTCGATGACAGGGACTCGCTTATAAAAAATCTTGACTCATGGGCGAAATACGCGGGGGCTGTAATCCGGGACGACAATTACTGGGGACTTACGGACAGAAAAATCCGCTCTATACGTGTCAGGTGCGAAACCTTTGACGGCGAAAACAAAAGGACCCTCATTACATACAAGCGCAAGGAACTCAGGAAAAAGGAAGGCACGATAATAGAGGTGAACGATGAGCGCGAATGTACGGTGTCCGACCCGCTTCCGATTGAATCGTTTCTGGAGGACGCAGGTTTTTCCGTAATCCTCAAAAAGCATAAGGATGTAATGGACTGGACCGTTGACGTTTCGGGTGAAAATCTGCCGGAGGGACTTTTTGCGACACTTGAACTTTGCAGGGTTCCGCCGCTTGGTGACTTTCTTGAAATTGAAATCCTTTCCCCGACAGACGAGCCGGTCGTGGTTGAAAAACTGAGGGGGATGCTTGAACTCTATCTTGAAAAAGCCGGAATTCCGAAAGAAAAGATAGAGCCGCGTTATTACAGCGAGCTTTTGAAAAATTGCAGATAGTTTCCCTAAATTACATTCTGCACCTGATATTCTCCGGAAAGGATTTTTTCGACGAATTCGTCTTTCGGCATCGGACGACCGAAAAGATAGCCCTGTAGACGCTGGCAGCCGATTGAGCGCAAAAACTCACGTGCCTCTTCAGTCTCGACTCCCTCGGTCAAAGTCTGCATCCCGATTTTCTGCGCAAGAGAGACTATGCTTGAAAGAATTGGCTGGGTCTTTTGGTTTTCAGAGAATTTGGACAGGAATTTCATGTCTATCTTCATCATGTCGAATGAAAAATCCTTCAGTACGTTGAGACCGGAATAGCCGGAGCCGAAATCATCAAGCCAGAGAGAGAATCCCTTTGCACGGAAATCGGCCATGGCTTCCTGGAGCTTTTTGTCAGTGTCGGACAGTGCGGTTTCGGTAATCTCAACATGGATGTCGTTCTTTGAAAGACCGTATTTTTCAATGCAGAGCGACACTTCCTTTACCGGGTCGGCAAGTTCAAAATCAAGACGCGAAAAATTTATCGAAACCGGAATGCGCGGATAATTGTTGTCGTTGGCATCCTTTATGTGGTTGCACACCGATTCCATAACAAACATGTCCAGCTTGTGAATCTGGTGGTACTCCTCCAGAACAGGAATGAATGCGGCGGGTGAAATGACTCCGTATGTCGGGTCAATCCACCGGGCGAGTGCTTCCGCTCCACAGAGTTTACCTGTTTCCGCCCAAACCACAGGCTGATAGTAGACGTGGATGTATCCTTCCTTTATTGCGGAGTCTATGTTGTTGATTATGTACTTTTTTCTTCTGTACTCCGTGTCCATGTCGGAATTGTATTCGGCTATGTCGTGCGAAAAATGCTTTTTTACGGACGAGCAGGCATATCTTGCACGGTCGAGAGCAACGCTTGGTGTGACAGAACGCTGCGGCGGTCTGTAGATTCCACATTTGAGTCCAAGCTGTATTGTGTTCTCAAGTTCGCATATCCGGTTCCCGATTTTGGAGAGCCTTTCTTCCAGCCCCTCCGATTTTGCCAATGCAATAAAATGGTCGTCCGAAAATCTTGCAACTATGTCGCCCTCGAATTCCTTGGAGATTATCTCACCAATTGAACGAAGAAAATTGTTTCCGCCCCTGAATCCATATTTTTCATTGTAGTTTTTGAAATTCTCAATGTCCATGAATACAAAACGCACGGTTGAAATGTCAAGCGACTCGTCTTCCATGCGCGAAATGGCTTCGGTCTGGAATCCCTCAAAATTTGCAAGTCCCGTAAGCTCGTCGATTGCGGATTTGTTTTTCAGGTAGATTGTCAGCTTTTCAAGATTCTCGTCCTTCTGTGCCTCGATACGGCGCTGGTGGTGTGTGTTCAGTCCCGCCATCAAAAGCACGAGCCAGAGTGTGAACGAGTTTATGCTCATGCTGTATGTGAGTGGAAGCAGGCTGTTCTGTAGATAAAGGTAAAAAGCAAACGAGACTGTCAGAATCCCCAGCTGAATCATCGGATGCCAGACAAGAAGACATAGACAGAATATCTCCATTGTGGCGAACGCAAACACCTGCCCGGACTTGTCGTAGCTGATGTAGGAAATGTATATGCCGAAAGTGATTGCGACCACCGTAAAGATTACCCGGATTATGGTCCCAAGAATCTGGTTTTTTGTTTTCCCCCGGAGGTAAAGGATTGAGTATACAAGCATTATGATTGATGCAATCAGCAGACCGACGTAGAGAATTATGTGCTTGATTAGCCATGGGAGCGGTTTTACTCCGTCCGAAAAAATTGCGCCGGTGAATACGGTTATAATCATCCAGACTTCAAGGGCTGCCACCACGCTGCTCACGTATATGCTTGACATGACGTTTGAGCGGAACAGATAGTCCCTCACGTACTTGCTGTAATCCAGTCGCGGAAATCTTTCAAAAAAGTTTTTCTTTACTTTTTCCAATATCTTGCCCATAAGTCTGTACCCTGCCGATTTTTATCACTCAATTTTATAAATTATAGCCCAATCTACGGAAAACACAAATTTTATTCGAGCGGAGGGGTTAATACCCCGCCCCTCATCTTGAAACTGCGTTGCTAATAGGGGCGAAACAAGGGGTATTAAACCCGACTGCAATACCATATGAGAACACCATACCGTGCCACAAGGTGGCGTATTGCTCTGCGGCG
>CACZPR010000109.1 GCA_902783155.1 uncultured Spirochaetaceae bacterium | reverse complement strand
ACAGGATGAAATAGACCAGCTCTTGCAGGCGATAAGTTCTGGTGATAATGAAACTGATGACTTTAAGCCGGTTTCAGACACCAGACGAATCAAAATCTATGATTTCCGTAGACCAGATAAATTCTCAAAGGAACAGATACGTACTGTTTCCAACATGCACGAAACTTTTGCGCGCCTTACGACAACAAGCCTTTCCGCCCAGCTGCGCACATTGGTCCACGTACATGTGGCTTCCGTTGACCAGCTGACTTATGAGGAATTTATCCGTTCAATTCCTACACCGACAACGCTTGCTGTTATCAACATGGATCCTTTGAAGGGAAATGCGGTTCTTGAGATTGCGCCGGAAATTACCTTCATAATGATAGACCGTCTGTTTGGTGGTTCCGGAGATACCGGTGGAAAGGTCAACCGCGACTTGACGGATATCGAGCAGTCCGTAATGGAAGGAATCATTGTGCGAATCCTTGCGAACATGCGAGAGGCGTGGACCCAGGTTATTGATTTGAGGCCGCGTCTCCAGCAGATTGAGACAAACCCTCAGTTCGCCCAGATTGTTCCGCCAACTGAAATGGTTATCCTTGTCACTCTTGAAATCAAGATTGGCGAGGAAGCGGGAATGATGAACATCTGTATTCCTTACATCACAATCGAGCCGATTATTTCAAAACTTTCATCGCAGTTCTGGTTCAGCTCGGTCAGAAGAAGCTCCACGACCCAGTATCTGGGAACACTCAAGGAAAAGCTCTCCGATGTGGAGATGGAGCTTATCGCCGAGGTCGGAAGCATGAACGTTCCAATCCGTGACGTGGTTAACCTGCAGATTGGCGATGTCATCAGGTTCAACACGACAAAGGTTGGCGATCCGCTGGTCCTCAGTGTTGGCAGCCGGAAAAAGTTCTACTGTCAGCCTGGTGTGGTCGGTAAGCAGAGGGCCGTCCAGATTATTGAGAAGATCAAAGAAAATGACGATGATGAATTTGAAGAGTTAACAGCAGAAGGAGATGATACACTATGAGTGAAGGTGCAATATCACAGGAAGAAATTGATGCATTGTTGTCTGGGGTGGAGTCAGGGGGACTTAGTGGAGCTTATTCTTCTTCTACACCTTCTGCCGGTAATATGGACATACCAACGCTTCAGCAATTTTCGGAGAAGATGCAGGACAAACTTGCCTCCTGCATTTCCACAATGACGGGCTCCGACGTAAAAGTTGACACGCCGGTGGTCGAGGCCTCAAACAGGGACCAGCTTCTTGCAAAAATCCCTGAGATGCTTGTTGCAATCACTGAGGACTTCAATACGGGACTTGTTGGGGACCACCTCTTCATTGCCTCCCCGGAATTTGTCCAGAAGGTCTCCGGCCTTATTAACAACGAACCCAATCCGGAATTGGACGATATGGCTCTCTCTGTTATTGGCGAGCTTGTATCTACATTCTCCGGGGCTGAAATATTAGAACTGAGTCAGGATGGCAAACTTCCTGGCCTTGCTGCAAATCCGGCGGACGCACACAGTCAACCAAAGGCTATGGTGCGTATGCCCCAGGGCAATTTCGCTCTGTTCACCTATCCAATCACATTGGACGGGGCACCATATACATTATGGGAAGCAGTGAACAGCTCTGTTGCGGAAGGTATGGCTACAGCTCTTGGCGGTGGAGTCCAACAGCAGGCTCCAGCAGCTGCACCAATGAATATGAATGCGGCACCGCAATTTAATCAACAGCCAATGATGGGAGGAATGCCAAACATGGGAGCAATGCAGCCAATGAACAGTATGTCAGGTATGGGAATGGGACAGGTTGGTATGCAGCCAATGACAAGCCCGAACGTCCAGTCGGTGCAGCTGCCAAATCTTCAGCAGTACAACGCTGCTGCGGGTCAGGGAAATATCAGCCTCATTATGGACGTCTTCATGGAGATGACCGTAGAGCTGGGACGAACCAAGAAGACAATCAAGGATATCCTTGGAATGGGCGAGGGTACAATCATCGAGCTGGACAAGCTTGCCGGTGAGCCTGTGGATATTCTTGTCAACCACAAGCCAATCGCCAAGGGAGAGGTCGTGGTCATCGATGAAAACTTCGGTGTCCGTGTCACTGAGATTCTTCCGGCCATCGAGCACGTCACAAACCAGATGTAGAAAAACCTTGCGCGCCAATAAAAAATCTTGGTGCGCGGGGAAAATTTATCCGTCCACTTTTGGCGACATCTGTGGCACTATATGGATGCACTGGCATTTTTCCGTCCTCTCCAGTGTGCGGCGGGGTGCCGGTGCGTTTTTTTTAAATATGGATGGTCCAGATTTGCGTTCAGCTCTTGATTAAACTGCGACTTTAAAGTCTTTTTTTACCAAGTTTTTATCTGTCGGCCCAGACCGCTGACAACGTGGAAAATCCGACCGGGGACCAGATTGTTTCTTCGGCTGGAACTGTGGCCGCCTCTGATGCACAGGGGCAGGCTTCGGCTGGAAATCCAGACGAAAAGAAAATCGCGCTTTCATCGGCTGCGACAAACGCCGCGTCCAACGGAAATGCGAAAAAGAGTGGCGGCGCAAACACTTTCCTTGTGTTTCTCCGCATGATTCTGGTCCTTGCCATTGTCCTTGCGATAGTATGGATTATATTCAAGCTGCTCCAGAAATCCACCGGGGGAAAGTCGTCCGAGGATAAATTCCTCAGAAAAGTTTCGTCGATAACCGTCAGTCCTGGAAAATCGGTGCAGGTTGTTACGCTTGTCGACAGGGCCTTCCTTATTGGAGTTGCCGACAATTCTGTGAACCTGCTTACGGAAATCACCGACCCCGAGCTTATTTCCGCAATGAACCTCTATGCGGACAAGAATGCCGGTTCGTCAAAGCCAAAGAATTTCAGCGAGGTCCTTGAAATCTTCATGCCGAAGAAAAAGGGACAGGCTACAAAGAAAAATGTTTTTGAAGACGGTGCGGCCCAGCAGATTCTGAAGTCCCTCAAAAAACAGAGCGACCGCATGAACAAGGATGAGTGACATGAAAAAAGGTTTTAGAAAATCCATAACAAAAAATCTTCCGAGAATTGTATTCCTTTCGCTGATGGTCCTGTTCTGTGTTCTGCCGGTTGCTTCGAAGTCCACATCGACATCGACGTTTTCGGAGGAGGCAAGGTCCGGGGTCACGGAGATGGGAAACCGGATTACTGGAATCGACTTTCCGAACATCCAGTTTTCCGCCACAGCCCCGCAGGATGGACACCAGGTTGCTTTTTCCGTGCAGCTTCTTCTCATGCTCACACTTCTCAGCCTTGCGCCGAGCCTGATTATATTGACCACAACTTTCCTGCGCTTCAGCATTGTTCTGGACTTCATCAAGAGGGCGCTGTCGCTCCAGCAGGTTCCACCGACCGCAGTTCTTAATGGAATCGCGCTTTTTATGACAATCTTCTGCATGTGGCCTACGTTCAGCAAGATTTACAACGAGGCGTTCAAGCCGCTTTCCGACAACAAGATTGAGCTGACCGAGGCATACCAGAAGGCAGAGTCCCCGCTGAGGATGTTCATGTACGAGCAGATGGCCGACGACGACAGGTACATCGGTGTGTTCGCCTCAATGATTATGGACGACCAGCCGGAGACGCTTGCCGATGTTCCGACCTACGTCCTTGTTCCTGCGTACATTCTCCACGAGCTGACCGTCGCGTTCAAGATAGGTGTCATGCTTTACATTCCGTTCATAATAATCGACATGGTTGTCGCGTCAATCCTCATGAGCATGGGAATGATGATGCTGCCGCCTGTGCAGATTTCCATGCCGTTCAAACTGATGCTCTTTGTCCTTGTCGATGGATGGGGCCTTCTCACGACCCAGCTTTTCCATGGCGTGGGACTTTGATTTGGGAGGTAGTCTATGGGTCTTGGTGATATAGCGCAGCTGATGCGTGAAGGAATAATGCAGGTTTTTATGCTCTGCGCCCCTGTTCTGGGTGCGGCCTTGATAATCGGTCTGGTAATCTCAATCTTCCAGGCCACCACATCAATCCAGGAGCAGACGCTGACCTTCCTTCCAAAACTTTTGACGATACTTCTTGTTCTTGCGCTTCTTGGAGGGTGGATGTTCAGCAGGATGGAGAACTATACGCAGGGACTTTTCGAGCAGATTCCCAACATGGGGTGAGGCTTGGGGCAAATAAAAAAGTATGCTGCAGGGAATAATTGCAAAGGCCCCGCTCTATCTTCTGGTGGCCGTGAGATGTTTCGCATTCATAATGACTCTTCCTCTCTTTTCTTCAAGGACGGTCTCCCGTGTGGCGAAGGTCGCCCTGGCAATCTATTTCGCATACCTGATTGCGCCGCGTCTTTCGTTTTCAGCCGGAACTTTCGCCGCCTACGCAACCTTTGTTACTCCCGAAGGCTCGTTCAATCTTAGCTTCATCTTCCTTCTTCTGGGCGAGGGCATGATTGGAATAATAATGGGATTCTTCATCAGCCTGATTTTTGCGGCATTCAGCACGGCGGGACAGTTTTTTGCCTTCCAGATGGGATTTGCCGCAAGCGAAGTCTACGATGCCTTGAGCCAGGTGGAAAATCCTCTGATGGGACAGTATCTGAACCTTGTTGCCATGCTTGTATTCATGCAGACCGGATGTTTCCAGACTCTTTTTTCCGATGGACTTCTGGCGAGCTTTGAGCATCTGAACGCGCTG
This sequence comes from uncultured Spirochaetaceae bacterium, assembly GCA_902783155.1. GTDB lineage: Bacteria > Spirochaetota > Spirochaetia > Treponematales > Treponemataceae > Treponema_D. Next base: position 10,546 of record CACZPR010000109.1, on the reverse strand, counting down.
TCCATAGTCGAGCACAACGAGGAGATGGTCAAGTTCCTTCTCCTGGGACTGACAAAGCTGTTCCGCGACGCAATAATCGTGGCGCTTCCGCTGATGGGGACTCTTTTCCTAATCAACGTGGCGATGGGCATTCTGGCCAAGGCATCCCCACAGATGAACCTTCTTGCGGAAGGATTTCCCGTGCTGATTTTGACTTCTTTCTTTGTGCTTACGGTCCTTCTTCCGTACTTTATAAACTATGCGGACCGCTCGTTCATGTCCGCCTTCAATTCGCTGGGCAACTTCTTCAGGTCCATAAGCGGGGGAGGAAGCTGATGAGCCAGATTGACCTGCAGTGGTTCGCCCCGGAGGATGAGGGAAGAACGGAGCAGCCTTCAGAACACAAACTCCGTAAGGCCCGTGAGGAGGGTCGTCTTGCCAAAAGCCAGGAACTGAGCAGCTCCATTGTCTTTCTGGCTGGATGCATAATGCTGCTTTTTCTGGGACCGTGGATTGAGCGGAAGTTCGAGGAGGTGATGGTATTTTTTTTCCAGCACTCCATGGAGCAGACTGTTGACAACGGACAGTACGCCTACGTCTTTTTGAGATACTTCTGCATGATGGTTATACCCTTTGCCGCAGTGGCCCTTGTTGCCGGGGTCGTATCGAATCTGGTGCAGAACAAGGGCTTCCTTTTTACGACCAAGACAATCACTCCAAAGTTTGACAAAATAGTCCCGCATTTCGGACAGTATTTCAAGAGGACGCTCTTTTCTTTCGAGGGTGTGTTCAATGTAATCAAGTCCATAGTGAAGGTCATAATACTCGTGCTTGTCTGCTTCCTTATGATTTTCTCGCAGCGCGACAAATTGCTTTCCGCCGAGAATGTGCCGGGTCCCATGCTCGCAATGCAGAGTTTCGCAAAGACTGCCGGAATCATGCTGGTTATATCCGCTGTAATCCTTGTGGGAATCGGTGTGCTTGACTATCTGGTTCAGCGCAGGCAGTTCAGGGAACAGAACAAGATGACCAAGCAGGAAGTCAAGGAGGAGTACAAGGAACTTGAGGGAGATCCGGAGGTAAAGAGCCACCTTGATTCAGCCCAGAGGGAGATGCTTTCACAGAACATTCCAAAGGCTGTGCGGGAGGCCGACGTTCTGATTACAAACCCTACGCACTATGCCGTCGCCCTGCAGTGGAAAAGGGAGGCGAACATTGCCCCGGCAGTTACGGCAAAGGGTGAGGACCTTCTGGCCCAGAACATGAAGCGTATGGCGAGGGAAAACAATGTCCCGATGATTGAAAACCGTCCTCTTGCGCGAGGTCTCTACAATGATTCGAAGGTTGGGGATGTCATTCCGGAGAACTACTGGAGGGCAATTGCTGTAATCTATGCCCAGATAGGGTATATGGAGAAAAAAAATTGATAAAAAATCAATAAAAATTTGTGACAACGCGAAATCGGCATTGAAAATTTGAGCGTTAGGGAATATAATTATAGAAAGTGGGTGGGGATTAGTATGCCAGAAATAAAAAATCAAAAAGAGAAAAAAAGGTCGAATTCTATTCTTTCGATGATAAGTGGAAATGCCGTCGCTGTTGCGGTCATTCTTACCGTGCTGATGATGTTCATTCCGCTGAACAAGATTGTTGTTGACATAGCCATGGCTTTGAATCTGGCTATATCGTTCATTATACTTCTGACCGTAATCTATACCAGGCGGGCATCCGACTTTACGTCTTTTCCGAGGGTGACTCTGCTTGTCACGCTTTTCGGTCTGGCAATCAACATTGCGTCAACCCGTCTCATACTTACAAATCCGGTTGCCGGCAAATACTCCATCGGGAATCTTCCGGGACAGAGCTCCCTGGTGCAGGCGTTCGCGAACATTGTCACCGGTCGCAGCCTTGTCGTTGGATTCATAATATTCATCATTTTGATTGTGGTGCAGGTCATTGTTGTTACAAAGGGTGCCGGTCGTGTCTCGGAGGTCAGCGCGCGCTTCACCTTGGACAGCATGAACAACAAGATGTTCGACATACAGAACGAGCTTAACTCCGGTGCAATCACGGAGGAAGAGGCTTCAAAAAGGAAGGAGCAGATTCGGCGCGAGGTTGATTTCTACTCGGCCATGGACGGAGCCTCAAAATTTGTCAGCGGAAACGTCAAGGCGGGAATCTTCATCACCGTGATAAATCTGGTTGGTGGAATTGTTACAGGCATGATAAATCCTGATGGAAATTTGGGTTTTCAGGACGCATTTGTCAGCTACGCGAACCTCACTATAGGTGACGGTCTCATGTCACAGCTTCCGGCCCTCATGCTTTCTTTTGCGACAGGTATTCTTGTCACCGGTTCTTCCGCGGACGAGGTTATCGGGGACCAGCTCAAAAAGAATTTCTCCGTCAGCGGTACGGCATACATTATTGTCGGTGCGTCGCTCATTGTTCTGGGAATCGCGTTCTTTGGCATGGCGACCCTGGTTCTTGTTCCGGTGGGCGGTGTGTTCATCTATGTCGGAATCCGTATGCAGCGCATGAAGAAGGAGGAGAAGGCCAAGGAGGAGACAAAGGCACTTGCGGCGAAAAGCAAAAAGCAGACCGGCTCAAGCCCCGACGATGTTTCCCCAGTCGTTCCTCTGGACCCTCTTTCGCTGGACCTGGGCTACGCGCTTGTGTCCCTTGTTGACAAGGAGAAGGGTGCGGAGCTTCTGGAGCGTGTCACAAGAATCAGACGCGAGCAGGCTCTTGATTTGGGACTCGTGATTCCGCCAATCAGAATCCGCGACAGCATGAACATAGAGCCGGACGAATATTCGTTCAAAATCCGTGGAATCGAGGCGGGAAAAAGCAGACTCAAGCTTGGCTACTACATGTGCCTCAACACGGGAAGCGTCAAAAAGGAAAATCTTCTCACCGGCGAAAAGACCCACGACCCTGCGTTCGGCATGGAGGCAATCTGGGTTCCGGAGACAAAACGTGCGGAAGCGGAAAGGGTTGGATACGCGGTAATCGATCCGCCAACAATAATCGCTACGCATCTTACAGAAATTATCAGAAGACATGCGGCGGACATCCTCACAAGACAGGAAGTCAGTGCCGTTATCGCAAAGGTCAAGGAGACGAATCCTGTTGTGGTTGACGAAGTTATCAACGGACCCGACAAGCTCACCTACGGCCAGATTGAGTCTGTTCTCAAGGCTCTTCTGGAGGAGCAGGTCAGCATCCGCAACATGGTCGTCATTCTGGAGACCCTCTCGAACTTCGCGCCAATATCGAAGGACCCGTGGACTCTTGCGGAAAAGGTTCGCCAGGCCCTTGGAGCGCAGATTTGTCTGCAGTATGTGGACGAAAACAGAGTTCTTCCTGTGCTTATGATGTCCCAGGCACTTTCGGAAAGCGTACTGGAGCACAAGGCGGTCATAGCGGGTCAAAAGCCTTTCGTCGCATTCAACCCGGTGGAGGGACGCAGGTACATAGAGGCCATGAGCGCGTCAATTGCGGCGGTGCGCGACAAAAATTATCTTCCTATTGTTCTTTGTCCGGACGAGGTTCGCCAGCTTGTAAGAGCGTCCACGGAGCGTGAGATTCCAGGTCTTGTTGTCCTTTCATTCAGCGAAGTCAATGCGGCCGGAAGTGGTATCAAGGTTGAGCGCATAGGGGACATAGATGTACAGCAATGAAAGCAACAACATGGAAAGCTACATGATAATAGAGGGCCACAGCCTTGAGGAGTGCAAGGCAAAGCTCTTTAAAAAATATGGGCCGCGGGCGGTTGTTGTTGATTACGAAAAGTTTGTCACAAACGGTCTTCTTGGAATCGGACAGAAGGAGATGCTTCGTGTCTACTACATTGTCAAGCATTTCAATCCGAATCCCGAGAGCGACAGGAGACCATATAACGACAGGATGCAGTCCAGCAGAATGGACACGCAGTCCTACAGCATGTTCGGTGGTGGAGTCGGACGTGGTTCGTTTCAGTCAGCCCCGTCGCAGCCACAGTACAGTGCATATTCGGCAAGGGGTGCTTCATCTTCCGTGGGAGGCTATTCATCTTCCCCATCCCAGGGCGCGTCCATTGACGGTGATTTTGCCAGTGTAAAGGATGCCCTCCTGAAAAAGCTGACAGGGAATGTGGACATTGTAAAGCAGTTTGGAAAAATGCAGGAAAAGATGGACGGAATGGAGTCCGTTCTTGAGCAGCTAAAAAATCTGTCATCCGGAAAGTCTGTCCATCCGTCAATCAGAAAAATTGACAGCATTCTTGAAAGAAACGAGTTTACAAAAAAATATATCGAGGACATGAACTCAAAAATCGGAAGGGAGCTTTCCGTCGAGGAGCTGGAGAACTTTGATTTGGTCCAGCGCAAGGTGATTGAGTGGATTGGAGATTCCATAATGATTGCACCGCGCTATCCAAAAAAGTCCAACAAGATGGCCCACACGATAATCCTTGTCGGCCCGACCGGGGTTGGAAAGACAATAACGGTCGCAAAGATGGCCGCCACAATCATGAAGCAGGCAAAAAAGTCGAAGCTGGATCCCCCGAAGATTGTGATGATAACAACCGACAGGGACAGGGTTGCGGCAAAGGAGCAGCTGGAGCATTACGCATCAATAATGGGCGCGGATTTTTTCGAGGCAATTACCGAGGAAGATTTTTCCGACATCTACAGCACGTACAGCACAAAGAGCGACTTCATTTTTGTTGACACATGCGGCTACAGTCCACGCGATGTTGAGAACATTGGAAAGCTGCACCGCCTTCTGAACGTGGATGAAATCAAGGCGGACATATATCTTGCCATAAGCGCGACAACAAAGGCCAGCGACCTTGAGAACATACTCAAAAACTACGACCCCTTCAACTACAGGAGCGTCATAGTTACAAAGTGCGACGAGACGGAAACATTTGGAAATGTCCTCAGCGCGCTCAACGAAAAAAAGAAACCGATTTCACTTATAGCATACGGACAGAAGACGCTGAACACAATGCAGTCCGCCGTTCCGTTCTATTTTATCAATAGGATGCATGATTTTACAATCGACAAGGAGCGCATCCAGAACGATTTAAGCGAGGACGATGACGAGGAGGAGAATCAGGAAGGCTCTCTGTAAATTGGCTTTAGGAAAGTTCTAATATTTTTATCAAACTTTATCGACAATTTAAAAAAGAAGATAAGCCAAAAATTTTTCGGCGAAAAAAGAGTGGGAATGTAATATGGGAATGGAAGAACAGGCAAACGAACTGCGTGCCATGATAGGCAGCGGCTCCTCGGAGCACAGGACAAGGATTATAGCTATAACCAGCGGAAAGGGTGGTGTTGGCAAGACGAACATAGCGGTCAACATGGCCATAGCCTATGCCGAAATCGGTAAGCGTGTCATCCTTATCGACGGCGACATGGGAATGGCCAACGTCAACGTCCTTCTCAACATAGTGCCTCGCTACAATCTGATGCAGGTAATCAACCACCAGAAAAAGATGAGCGAAATCATACTGGACACTGAGTTCGGAATAAAGTTCATCGCCGGTGCCAACGGTTTTTCAAAAATCGCGAACCTTTCCAGGGAGGAGCTTGAGTATTTCACAAAAGAGTTTGCTTCCCTTGCGAACGCGGACATAATCATAATAGACACTGGAGCCGGTATAGCGAACAATGTTCTCCAGTTTGTTGCGGCGGCGGACGAGGTTTATGTTGTCACAACCCCGGAGCCCACGGCAATCACCGATGCATACGGAATCATCAAAATCATTTCCACCGAGCTTGTCAACAGGGAGCTTAACATAAAGCTGCTCGTGAACAGGGTACATTCCGCCGACGAGGGCAAGAGGATTTCCGACCGCATAATAACGATTGTGGCACAGTTTTTGAACTACAAGGTTGACTATATTGGTTTTGTCTACGACGACCCGGTTGTTCAGACCGCAGTAATCAGGCAGAAGCCTTTCATGGTTGTGAACCCGACATCCCGGCCCGCTGTATGCCTTAAGCACATAGTCGGAAGGATAGAGAAGACCGACATCGACACTTCAGCCGGTGTGACGACCTTCCTGAAAAAATTTGTCGGCGGTGCAAAAAAGAAAAAGTGATTCGCTTCCACGAAAGTCACCGGGACAAGCCAGAGCATTTAAAATTTTAGTACAATGGAGGATGATAGTACAATGCGAAACCTGAAAAAATTAATCGCTCCCGCCGTGGGTGGGTTTGTGCTGTCCTTTTTTATAAGCCTGATAGCAACCAAAGGAAATTTTGGGGTCGCGCTTTTGCGTGGGCTTCTTTTTGCGGTGATTTTTGCCGGACTGTTTTTTCTTATCGATTTCCTTTTTGCAAGATTTCTGGACGGAACTTCAAGCTCCACTGCGGCACCAAAATCGGAGCCAGGACTTGGAGCCACAGTTGATATAACCCTTGCTGACGAGGAACTTGCCGATGATGGCGATGATTTGAAATTCTTTGTCGGACAGAACAAGATGGGGCTGAACGCAGGAAAAACGGATTCCGATGACAATCTGGCCGAACCTGTCCAGTACACCGTTGACAATTCGGCCGACAGTTCCGCTTCCTCCGCTCCATCCCGTTCTGATGCAGCAACGCCAAGGACTGAATCATCCAGGCCGGTTATGGGCTTTGATTCAAAACCATCGTCGAACGTTTCGGACTCTGAGCCAAAGGCTTCGTTCAAACCTGTTCCGCTTGGGACGCCTGAGCCAAATGTGGATGCCGCTCCTTCCGCTGGGGATTCCGAAAAAATAAAGGACCTTGATTCGCTCCCCGAGATTTCCGATTTTGATTCGGACCTTGGAAGCGACGAGGATTCAACTTCAAAGCAGAATTCCGGCGACGACGGCTACATAGACGACACAGATTTTGCGGGACCGAATTCATCGTTGTACAGCCGCAAGAAACCCGGTGACGATGTTACTTCGGGACATGACGCTGAGACTTTGGCGAAGGCCATACAGACCATTCTTAAAAAGGATGAGTGAGGCCGCAGCTTATTGTTGAAAAAAAAATTCCCGGGTGAATCGCATTGGGGTTGTTGATTCGCCCATTATGGTATAGAATAAGGATGCCGCGGAGAACGAAAGTTTTTTGTGGACCCATAAAGGATTAAGGGTGTGGAGAATGGGAAATTCGCTTATTGAGGAAAAAACAGAAGAAGAGCTTTGGCATGAATTTAAGAAAACTAAATCCCCTGCCATCCGTGATAAATTTATCAGGCAGTACATGCCTCTCGTCAAGTATGTGGCCGGAAAGGTGTCCACGGGTATGCCAGACAGCGTTGAGTTTGACGACCTTGTTGGTTACGGCCAGTTTGGTCTTTTGGATGCAATCAATAAATTCGATCCCGATAAAAATGTAAAATTCAAAACCTATGCCGTCACAAGAATCCGTGGCGCGATTTTTGACGAGCTTCGTGAGCAGGACTGGGTTCCGCGTTCGGTGCGCCAGAAATCCAGGGAAATCGAGGATGCCATTGGAAATCTGGAGGCAAAGCTTGGCCGTTCAGCTACGGATGCCGAGGTAGCCGAATCGATGGGCATGTCCGAAAACGAATACCAGACCGCAATCATGAAGGTCAGCGGAACAAGCATTCTTTCCCTCAACGACGTGTGGTATTCGGGTGACGACAGCGACCACATGTCAATACAGGACAACATAGAGTCCCCCGCGTGCCTGAATCCTGATGTCATAGTCGAAAGGGAGGAGGTCCGCAAGGTCATCATAGAGGCAATCAACGAGCTTCCGCAGAACGAGAAGATGGTCATTGTCCTTTACTACAACGAGGACCTTACGTTCAGGGAAATAGGGCAGGTGCTGAATGTCAGCGAAAGTCGAATCAGCCAGCTCCACACAAGGGCGAACCTGCGTCTCAGGGCCAAGCTCACCAGCATCAGGAAAGGTATTTTCTAAGGAGCGGTTATGGTAACACTTGAAAAAATTCGCGCCGATTTGAGCGAGCTTCTTGATATAGACAACGAGATTAAATCCGTGGAGGTCCGTGGCGACACAATAGAGGACTGCCTTGACGATGCGGCTGTCCAGCTGGACTCCAAGGTTGTGCATCTTGAGTACGAGGTCCTTTCTGCCGGTTCCAACGGTATAATGGGTCTTGGCAAAAAGCCATGGGTGCTGAGGGTCTACCAGAATCCGATGTACGTCAAGAAGAAGAAGGAAGAAAAGAAAGTTTCCGCAGGCGGCGAGGTCATCGAAGAGGAAGAGAAGGTCATCGTTACGGACGGACTCTACTATATCCGCCACTTCGGAAGCGAAATCAACCTCAAGGTCATACTCCCCGTTGGCGGTGGAAAGCCTGTCAACGTCAATTCTGTGCTTGCCGACCTTAACCGTCCGGACACCATGGAAATTGACGAGGGGCTTGTCAAAAAGCTCTGCAAGGAAGGAAGCGACGGAGAATATGTCAGCGTGGGTATATACAAGCACGTTTCCGCCGGGGACGCAATTTTCAGCGTGGATATTTCTTCGGACGAGATGAGCGCGACAATCCTTGTTTCTTCTCCAGGACCGAGCGGTGCCGAAATTTCTGCGGAGAACATCAGGCAGAAGCTTAGAATCCAGGGTGTCGTTGCCGGTATCAGTGACGAAAAGATTGAGCAGTTTATCGACAACCCGGTTTACAATATTCCATACGAGGTTGCCGCCGCCGTAAAGCCACAGGATGGACGAGACGCATACATCGACTACAAATTTGAGACCGACACAACCAAGCTTCGTCTGGAGGAGTCCAAGACCGGACAGATTGACTTCAAGCAGATGAACATGATTCAGAACGTCGTAGCCGGGCAGCCACTTGCGGTCAAGATTCTTCCGGAGCAGGGAAAGGGTGGAAAGACAGTTCTCGGTCGCTATCTGGAGGCGAAAAACGGAAAGGACATCGCCATTCCCCTTGGACAGAACGTCACTCTGGCGGAAGATGGATGTACAATCCTTGCCGCATGCAACGGAGAGGTTCTTCTCCAGGGAAACAAAATTTCTGTCGAGCCGGTCAGAGAAGAGAAGGGTGTCAACATCAAGACTGGACACATCGACTTTATGGGAACCGTCATTGTCCGTGGAAACGTGGAGGACGGATTCAACATCAAGGCTGACGGAAACGTTGAGATTTTTGGAACCGTCGGAAGTTGCCGCATAGAGGCCGGTGGAAATGTCGTCATATCTCAGGGATTTGTTGGCCGCCACATTGGAGAGGTCATAACCCCGAAGACAGTCTGGGCGCACCACGTCGAGAATGCAACAATCAACGCGGGCGAGTATGTAATCGTAAACGACAGCATCATAAACTCCGAGGTCAACGCCAAAAAGAAGATTGTTCTTAGGGGAAAGCGTGCGCAGATCAGTGGTGGACATCTTATCGCCACAGAGGAAATCACCGCAAAGACCCTTGGAAACACTGGTGGTGTTGAGACCATACTTGAGGCCGGAATGGATCCGGAATCCAAGAAGCATATAGTCGAGCTCCAGACCAACCAGAAGCAGCTTCTTGCCGAGCTTGAGGAAGTTGACAAGGAGATTGCGCATCTTGAGGAGCAGAAGAAGGTCCGCCGCGCCCTGCCAAAAGACAAGGAGGAGAACCTCAGCAACCTCATCAACAGGAAACAGGAAATCAACGACCAGTGCGATGAACTGTCCAAGGAGATTTCTCAGCTTGAAATCCGCCTGAAGGACATAAAGGCTGTTGGAAAGGTCAACGCATCGGGAACCGTATATCCAGGTGTAAAGGTCTATGTGCGTGACACATTGGACGAAGTTAAGAACGAGGTCAAGGCCGTGACATTCTATTTCGACGACCAGACAAAGCTTGTCCGCCGTGGAAAATACAGCGCGAATCTTGACGACATAAAGGGACCTGATGGCTATACATCCAATTGATTTGTCTACGGTCTATTCGCAGATAGACAATGTTGCTAAGTTCAATGCCTCTCAGAATCAGCTTGCGCAGGTCGCAAACCAGCAGGTAATCAACAAGGCGACGCGTGATAATCTGGAAAAATCGCAGTCCGTTAAGGAAACACCCAAGGACAATACCAACGCCACCACGGTAAAACAGGATGGCAGGCAGGGAAAATCGTCCGAGGGTGGTCCAATGGAAAAAAAGGAAAAAAATCCAGAGACCGAGCAGGAAGAGGAGCAGGTCAGACAGATAGAGATATCGGATCCACGTCTGGGCCGCCGCATTGACATAACGGGGTAGCTTGTTTATGGCAGTTCTTGTAATACTTATTTGCGTATTCAATCTTGTGATGTGGCTTCTCGCGATTGTCAGGTTCAGAAAAATGTTTTCCACGGACGACATTGTTCAGAAGACAAGGGATGAACTGGACAAGATGATGATGGACATCAACCGGAACGCAGAAAGAAATGTGGATTTGATTGAGGATAGAATCAAGAAGCTGAAGGAAATCAGCGCGGAGACCGACCGCCACATAGAGATTCTTCGTGGGGAACTTGCGAACACCGAAAAGACAAAGGCTTTCCAGTCCAGGCTGGTTGGCGCGGAATCAAAAAAACGCCCGTCCGCCGTAAAACTTGATGACGACTTT
>CACZPR010000108.1 GCA_902783155.1 uncultured Spirochaetaceae bacterium | reverse complement strand
GGGGGGGGGGGGGGGGGGGGGGGGGGTGACAACCTTATAACTTTTTTCTGCCTGCATATAAAACTCCATCAAAAAACTAATGCCCACATTATAAATCCCCCCAAAAAACAATTCCAGTGAGTTTTACCCACTGAAAAACAGTGAGTTAACTCACTAAATTTCAGTGAGTTTTCTCACTGATTTTGGGGGGATGTCAAAAACACAAGCCAAATTTAGGCAATTTTGTCAAAAATACAAGCCAAATTCGGGTGATTTTGTCAAAAATACAAATTTTGGAATTTTCAGTGACTTGACAGTTCCCAATTTGGGAATTACAATATAATCATGCATGTGATTTCCAGAAAGACGTTGAGCGATTACTGGCAAAAGAATCCAGAAACGGAGCAGCCGTTGAAATCATGGTTTGCGGAAGCCCAGAAAGTTCTGTGGGCATCTCCTACCGACATCAAGGAGAAATATCGCTCTGCAAGTTTTTTAAAGGGAAACCGGGTTGTATTCAACATCTGCGGAAACAAGCACCGTTTGATTGTAAGGATAAATTACGGTTCAAAGACTGTGTTTATCAGATTCGTTGGAACTCATTCAGAATATGACAAAATCAATGCGGAGGAAATATAATGTCCTACAACAAACTTATCAAAACTGAGGCGGAATATAATGATGCCCTCAAAAGAATAGATGAACTCTTTGATGCCGAACAGGGAACGAGCGAGGCCGATGAACTGGAACTTCTTGTGGCTCTTGTTGAGCTGTACGAAAAAGAACATTTCCCGATTGAAGCCCCAGACCCGGTTTCCGCAATTAAATTCAGGATGGAACAGGAGGGACTGACAAACGAGGACATGGTTCAATACCTTGGAAGCAAATCACGCGTCTCTGAAATTTTTTCGCACAAACGGAACCTTAGTATTTCAATGATTCGGAAACTCATGAATGGTCTGCAAATTCCCGCGGAAGTCCTTCTTGGTGCTTCCGTTGTTTGAGATAACGGTGCAGTTTGATTCTATAAAAAACACCCCCGGAAACCATAAGCCCCCGGAGGCATCTTTGCAGCACAAGTTTCAATCAAGTTTTTCAGAGCTTTTTTTAATAATAACTTTTATAAAATTGGCTGTGAATGTTTCCACTCACATTCCAATTATATCTATCGGTATAGTTATCATACCAGTTAGGATCAATTTTGAAAGGTTTGCAGTTCTTCAGTTGTTTCACAACGGCAAGTGATTTTATGTTGGTGGAGTAAGAAGCAAAGCAATAATCGAAAAGACTCTGATTCTCATCGCCTGGAAATTGAAACAACTTAATGTTGCCTGGTATTTTGACTTCTGTAAGTCCGTTGCATGCTCCGAATGCTTCCTTTTCTATTACGTGGCAGGCACTGGGTATTGAAAGACTCTTGAGATTCTCGCATCCGGAGAATGCCCACCTCCCAATGTATTCTATACTTTCCGGGAGATTTATACTTTCAAGCTGATCACAATACTTAAATGCACTTTCACCAATATACTTTACACCCTCCGGAAGCACAACATTTTTAAGTTTGCAGGAATCAAAAGCATTATCCGCAATATACTTTACGCTGGCTGGAATCACAACGCTTTTAAGGTTGTAAACTCTCATTTTTCCGATATATTCGACGCCATCTGGCAGTACAATACTCTCAACTATTTTACTGTCTATTCCTGAAATGCTTTTTACGGGGCATCCCTGTATTGTCGCCGGAATCACTATATTAGCCGCTTTTCCGGTGTACTTTACTATTGTGACGCTCTCTTCGTCATCCAGCAACCTTACCTCAAAGTCAGACTCGGGAGTTGACTTCGCTCTGTTCTGCGCATATGCAGTTCCAAGGCTCAATACGCCTGCCATCAAGACCGCAAATAATGCGGAAACGATTTTCTTTGTTTTCATTGTTATACTCCTTATGATTTTATCTCAAGCCCATGCGGGCAGAGTTGCTGTTTTTGGTGCCCGTCCTATTTTGTGGACAAGGCTCTGGCAATCCTTTTGTGCACGAATTTTGCAACCTCTTTCAGAATTGCCGTTGTAAGATTTTTTGGCTCGTAGGATTCCGTAATCCCTTTTATCAAATCAACCGCGTCCTTTTTCAGCTCTCCGGCTTTCATGCCGCCCACCATGCTTTCGAGCATTTTCTTTACATCGGGATCCGCATATTCGGTTTCTGCACCCAGCATCCTTATAAAGGCCTCATGTCCTATCGTCACAAGCTCCGTGTTCAGATGATAGTCAAGGGTCGTCCCCGTAAGACGCTTTAGTTTTCCTTCTATTATGGAGCGCAAGGCAATGTCCTCAATCACCATGGTGTAGCTAAGGCCGTCAGAACTGTCGTTCAGTGAAGGAACCCCGCCGTCAGAAATCTTTTTGATAAAGTCGCAGAAAATCTGGTCATACTCGCCGTCGTCCATGAACTTCACCGAAATGTTTTTCTTCGCCGCCTTTATCCTTGTCGCGCTGATTTTTAGGAGACGCTCGTTTGTGGCGTTGTCGTTCTCGTCAAGAAAGTGATCCGGATCATGCTTGTTCAGCGTGTATAGCACGAAATCATAGAAATCATTTTTTGACCGCCCGTACATTCCGTTCGTCCTGATTTCTTCCCAGATTGTCTCCGCAACTCCATCATTGAATTTTGGTTCGGCCATAATGACGCCTCCTGACAAACAAAAAAGCCGCGCACGGCACCCCCACAGGAATGACCGGACACGGCTCTGTATGAGAAATTGGATTGTATGAGATTGAACTTTTTAAGGCAGACTTATAGCGAGTGTAGTGTAGTGTAGTGTAGTGTAGCCCCGGCCACATACCTTTTGCTGCATCATTTCCCTCGCATTAAGACTTAATTTTTTTGTATTATAAAGTTGGTTTTTGAAAAATTCCAGTGAGTTTTACACACTGAAATTCGGTGAGTTTTCTCACTGGATTTTTTTTTGGAAAAATGGTATAATATAAAAAGGGTTGTTGTTTAAAAAATTTCCAGCCTGTTTTCCACGGATTCAAAACGCACGTGAGAAACTTCGCCGCCATATTCTCCGTCAAGGTGCAAAGTCTGGGGAGTGTCAAAATTGATTTCCGCATTCCTGCACTCAAGCAGTTCGAAGCCCTTGAACTTGCCGTGCTTGCCGGCCATCAAAAACGGAAGCAGAAAAAATGTCTGGAATTTTTTTACGCCGTGGACAAGGCACACCGAAAGTTTTCCGTCATCGGATTTTGCATCGGGACACATCTTGACCCCGCCACCCTCGGCACGGAAATTCATCATCGCCATGAAAATGGTTTTGTCAAAAATCTGCTCGGCACCCCCATCAAAAGACACGCGGAGCTTTTCGGTTTTCATTGAAAAAAGAGTCTTGATTGTCAAAAGAATGTAAACCGCCTGCCCAAGTCCCAGCTTGTTCAAAAATTTTTTCATCTTTGATTTCAACGCTTTTTTACAGACAATCGCATCAAGCCCCACACCGCTGCTGATTCCAAAATACCGCGAGCTTCCGTCATCATAACGCACCCGCCCCAAATCTATTTTTTCAGGAGACTTTGAATCCAGAATCCTGTGCAAGGCTTTTTTGGTGTTTTTCGGAATCCCGATGCCGCGCGCAAAATCATTTCCGGAACCTGTAGGCACAAGACCAAAACGCAAACCGTCAAAACTTTCAAGACCGTTCAGAACCTCGTTTATAGTCCCGTCCCCGCCCACGACAACCAGATTTTTCTTTTTGCCAACACCGTCCGAATCACCCATATTAATAGAAGAAATCTGTTTTGCAATGTCACAGGCAGAACCGTCGTCACCGGTAAAATAAACCTTGTATTCAATATTTTTCCCGGCTAAAATCTTCTGAACTTTTTTCCAAGTCCATTTCCCGCGCCCGCCGCCACCAGTCTGGTTCACAATAAAATAGTACATTCAAACCAGTATATCAAAAAAATCGGGGTTGGGATATATGGGGAAACCTGTGATGGATATTTGTCTGAAGGGAAATGGTCACGTTGTTTTGTTTAGATTTAAAGAGATTACGTTAGCAATCTCGAATCCGCGTGACAATAAAAAAGCTGGATAAAATACAACATTCACTCTGGAAGTCATTTGTTACGCGGACTCTTTTTATTATTGGAGTGGCATATCGCCAAGTCCCCCGGCACACAGAAAATTATTCGCTTCGCACTCTCTTGCAACTCGGCAGTCAGGCGCGCGCCCCGGATTGCCGAATAACAACAGTCTGTGAAACAAATTAAAAAAAATGCGCCGAATGATGTGGCGTTACGCCATGACAAAAAAACAAAAGTCCGCGAAGCAAATTAAAAAAACTGTGCCGAATGAAACGGCGTTATGCCATGGGCGAAAATCAAAAGTTTTACCGGAGCATTCCCTAACAAATTTGACAACAAATAAAACAACATATATACTATCTAATGAATAGTTAGGGAGGTCAGACATGCAGGGGTTAACCACTACAAATATTCTTGATTCAATAGTTCCAATCAGCCGTTTTAACAAAGGCGAGGCAAATAAGATTTTTTCTGACGTTAAAAAATATGGGACTAGAATTGTTGTAAAAAATAATATTCCAGAATGTGTTCTCATGAGTCCTCAGACCTATCAGCAGATTATGAACGAATATGAAGATGCAGTTTTACTTGCGGAGGCTCAGAAACGTCTTTCACAAAATGTAGAGTACACAGACCATGAAGACCTGATGAAAAAATTCGGACTTACGGAATCAGATTTAAATGATGTCGAAGTAAATCTGGAGTAGTCGATGGAATGGAAAATTAAATACCATCCGCTTGCAGAAAATGAATTGGCAAAACTTGATGGCTCCGTGCGAAAGATAGTTTTGAAAGGAATCATAAAAGTCTCATCGAATCCCAAACCACAGAGCGAAGGTGGTTATGGGAAACCGCTTGGTCATAAAGGCACTAATGATTTGACTGGACTATTAAAAATAAAATACCGCGACATTGGAATCAGAGTCGTATACAAACTTGTTGAAGATGAAAAAACTCACGAAATGTATATTCTGGTTATTTCGGCAAGAGCTGACAATGAGGTCTATGAAATTGCTGGAAAAAGAAAATAATTTACACGCCCTCTCTCATAAAATATTCCCTGCAAAAAGTCTCAAATGATTTTACCTCGCCGTCCAGAATTGCCTTTATCGCATCAATCGTAAAAAAAATCGCTGTCTCCCCGGCACACTAAAAATCATTCGCTTCGCACTCTCTTGCAACCCGGCAGTCAGGCGCGCGCCCCGGATTGCCGAATAACGAAAGTCTGTGAAACAAATTAAAAAAAATGCGCCGAATGATGTGGCATTATGCCATGACAAAAAAACAAAAGTCCGCGAAGCAAATTAAAAAAACTGTGCCGAATGAAACGGCGTTATGCCATGGACGAAAAACAAAAGACTCCTTCCCAAAATTTTCAAATCGGTCTGCTTATTCGTGCGGCGAAATTTGCGATTGTAAAACCCAGTCTAAATATGGTAATATAAAAAGACTGGAGGTTGCTATGATTTCAGATATCCGTGAATGTATAAAACCTATTTCCTATGTAAAAAGCAATGCCGCTGACATGATGAATTTTGTAAACGACAGGAAGGAGCCGCTTATCATAACACAAAACGGAGAGTCACGGGCCGTTTTAATTGATATAGAATCATATCAAGAAATGAAGAAAGCCTTTAGCTTACTGAAACTCATTCAATTTTCAGAAATGGATGTAAAATCTGGAAAAGCCAAATCTGCAGAAGATGTTTTTTCAAATTTAAAAAGGAAATATAATCTTGGAAATTAAAGAAATTATTGCCTCGCAATTTGCGGAAGATGATTTAAATGAAATTGCAGATTATTATTTTTCTCTAAGTCCAGACTATGTTGAAAAAATAATTTTAGAATTTGAAAAAAATGTAATGTCCCTTCAAAAGCATCCAAAAAGCGGCAGAGTTGTTCCAGAATTGGACAGACAGGGAATTTCGCAATATAGAGAATTAATTCAAGGTTATTACAGAATTGTATATGAGATTGCTGAAAACAAAATAATAGTTCATACAATTGTTGACGGTAGAAGAAATTTTGAAGATATAATCATTTTAAAACTTACCCGATACTATGGAAATAAAAATTAACCACATCAAGCGAGAAAAAAATGGACATAAACAAAAGCATAGATGCCACGCGCGCAGGATTTGAAGATGCATTTGCAAGCGGAGACTTTTACAACAAGCAGACTCAGGATACGGAGCACTTGGAAAAAATACTTCGGTTCATCAAGATAAAGGAAAAAATGAAAATCCTTGATCTCGGTGCAGGAAGCGGCTATCTGTCTTTTCCGATTGCAAAAAATAATCCCCAGTGTGAAGTTATTGGACTTGATATTGTTGTCAATGCGCTCAAGAAAAATCAAACAAAAGCCAATCAGGAAGTCCTAGGCAAACATGACAAGACCGTGATTGAAAGCTATGACTTGGTTGAAACCGAAACAGAACTGTATATCACGGAGCGCGTAAACAACGTACTATTCAAGCTCGATAAAAAGGAAAAAAGATGAAATCAAAAAACACAGCTTTATTGTTTTTAATATTTAGTACAAGCTTTCTCTTTGGGTGCAGCATCAGACAATATTTCCTAAAAAAGACGCTGATTCAAGAAGAGGAAGTAACCATTTCAAAGAAATATATTATTCAATCATACATAACGAATACATTTTCTGACCCCGAGTACGCACGCTTGTATATTAATAATGATGAAATATTTAGATGCCGTGGAGCAAGTAAAATAGTATTTGCAATTGAAGGGAATATTCTGACAATTTATACAGATGGTAATTTAAAATATGAATATGACCGTATACAAAAGAAATCTTATGGAGAATTACAGATAAGATATCTAAAAATGTAGAGTTGAGAAAAAAATGCTGCGCCACTTGTTTTTTTGCAATAGATGAAATTGAGTAGAAAAATTATTTCGCGTCCTTCCTCTTTTCATAATTTACAAATTCCAATTTGCCCCATATAATATTTTTATGAACACTTACGAAATAAAAAAACTGTCGCCCGACCTTGCAAAAGATTATTTTGACTTTTTTGACAACAGGGCATTTTCTGACGGCTCTCCATTTTATCCATGCTACTGCAATGCATTCAATCTGAGCAAAGATAGAATGAAAACCGAGCTTTATCAAAAAGCAGAAGAATACGGAAATAATTTTGAAAGCTGGAAAAGAGTCCTGCGAGAATCTGCCGAGCGGATGGTTGCTGCCGGAGAAATTCAGGGATACCTTGTTTTTGATAAAGGCGTGTCTGTTGGCTGGTGCAATGCAAACGAAAGATTGAATTACTACCGCACTGGAGAATTTGACTTGCATACTCCACCGGAAGATGAAGCTGCCGTCAACTGCAACGGACGCGGCGAAGTAAAGGCAATTGTCTGCTTTGAAATTGCACCCGATTATCGCGGAAAAGGAATTGCTTCAATGCTGCTCAACCGTGTCTGCGAAGATGCAAAGGCAGAAGGGTTTAAGTATGTGGAAGCATATCCTGTAAAAGACGGCGGCTATATGGGCATGGCATTTACCGGTCCAATGCACATGTATGAAAAGGCCGGTTTTGAAGTTGTTTCGCAAAACGGTAAATCTTACGTTATGAGAAAGACGCTTGTCTGAGTGGAGAAAAAAATGATTGAGCTGATAAAGACCCCGGAAGCAAAACAAGCCGTTGCAAGAAAAATTCTCGAAGCCCTGCATGATTGGTTTGAAGTTGATGAAAACAGAGAAAAATATATTTCGGCCTGCGTAAATTGGACTTTCCTTGCCGCAAAAGAAAATGATGAATACGTCGGATTTCTTTGCCTCAAAGAAACTGCAAAAGAGACTGTAGAAATTGCAGTCATGGGAGTTCTAAAAGAATTCCATCGTCATGGATTTGGAAGACAGCTTTTTGAATCGGCAAAAAAAATTGCTGTGGATTCAGGCTATTCTTTTATGCAGGTGAAGACCGTCCAACCTGGCATGTACCCGGACTATGATATCACCAACCGATTTTATCAGGCATGTGGTTTTAAAGAGTTTGAAGTAATCAACGAAATCTGGGGTGAAGAAAATCCCTGCCAGATTTATGTTCAGTATTTGAAATAGAATCAAAAGGACGTTGAGCAATATGGAAAAAAATAATGCAATTACAGGCTTCCATCATGTTTCGATGAAATGTAAGGATCCGGCTTTGTTTGAAAAAGCGGTGTCGTTTTATAAAGATGTCCTCGGATTTGTTGAAGAGCGTCGCTGGCCAGAAGGCGTGATGCTGATTTCCGGTGATGAAGCTCCGGCTCGACTTGAGATTTTCTGCAACGGAGACGGAATCCGCGAACTTGGTGCCGTGAGACATTTTGCGCTCCAGACAAAAATTGTGGACGAACTTGCCGCAAAAGTTGAAAAAGCCGGCTACGAAGTTTTTATAAAACCCAAGGACATCGTAATCCCCAGCAACCCGGAGTTTCACGCAAGAATGTCATTTTTCTACGGCCCTCTTGGCGAACAGGTGGAACTGTTTAATCCGGAAGCTGCGGTTTAATAGAAAAACATAAAAACTTGCTTTTAGTACCATTTTGCAGTATCATGTAATTATGAATTCAAAACAAGAAAAAGTGTATGAAAAGATTTTTAAAAATCCTGTCCAATCAGACATTGAATGGACGGAAATTGAAAATCTTTTAAAATCACTTGGCGCAACTATTTCCGAAGGAAACGGTTCTAGAGTTCGCATTGAATTGAACGGAGAGCGTGCAGTATTTCACAGACCGCATCCAGAAAAAGTTACTGATAAGGGTGCCATAAAGTCAATGCGAAAATTCTTAGATAATGCGGGAGTAAAAATATGATGACTTATAAAGGGTTTGTTGGTTTTGTAGAATATGATGATGAGGCCCGGATTTTTTCTGGCGAAGTAATAAATACAAGGACTGTAATTACGTTTCAAGGCACAACGGTCGATGAGGTTGAAAATGAATTTCATGCTTCTGTAGATGATTATCTTGAGTGGTGCAAGGAAGACGGGGTTGAACCGGAAAAGCCGTATTCTGGAAAATTTAACGTCAGGCTTTCACCTTTGTTTCACAGTCAAGTTGCGGTTGCTGCAAAAAAATTGGGATTGTCTTTGAACGGTTTTGTAGAAAAATCATTGCATGACGAAATTAATTCAATGCAATTGCCTTTTTAGGATATTCAAGGGCATCTCTAAAAACTGAAGTTTTAAAGAGGTTCCCTCAAGTATTCAAAGCTGACGGCAATGAGTATGTTGCCGTTAAATTCATTGTTATACACTTACAGGGGCTCATAGGAGAGAGTATGAAAAAAAGATTGTTGTCCGCAGTTTCATTTTTGCTGTTTTTGTTCGTTCAAGTTGATGCACAAAAATCAACGCTGTATTGTGGATTGGAAAACATTGAAACGATAAAAGATGTGCTTATTACAAAAAGAGACATTGACGGCCAAAAAGAAAAGTTGACGGTCAGTTTGGATGAAAATCAAAAAAATGAGTTTATCAATAGGATAAAAATTTCAAGACAGGAAAAGTATATAAAAGTCTTTTTAAAATATGAAGTTTCTGTTTCGTATGACGGCGGCAAAAATGAAAAGTTCTATATGACCGGCCGTGTCATTAAAAAACAGGACGGAACGACTTATAAACTTGATAACAGCATGACTCTTTTTTTAGATTCGCTGTTTTCAAAAAACGACCCGTCAGAAAATTACAAAGAAAAGATTATCGAAACAAGCAGCGGCAGGGTTCATGTTTATCAGGCAAATTATTCGCGGAATGACCTTACGTTCGTAGGAGGCTCTGGACCGTTGGATTTCCCTGAAATTTTAAATTGCGCTTTTAAAATCGGACAGGAACTTATTGATTCTCAGGACATCTTTACGAAAAAACATTTGAAGAATTATATCAAAAGTGAAAACCTAAAAAAGATTGCAGATTCTTATGTAAACGAAGTGTTAGATTACTCCGAACCATTGTTTTATTCCTGCTATGAACTGTATCCACTTGATGCCAAACAGGAAAAATGGATTATTTATTTTGCATACGTAACAAAAAAACACAAAGGAAAAAAGGAGTATGCCGATGAGAGTGTTTTCATGATGCCCAATGGAACAATTGTCATCAGCGACAACAATTATGAAAACATAAAGTTCTAGAAAAATCGCACAATTGGAGGTGTTAAGCACAATTTCCGATGAAAAACTTTTTGCACTTTCCGACTCCCTTATAAATCAGAATATTGAAGCTTATAAGGAACTTGCAAGCTGTTTTTAAAATTGAATAATGTTTAGACTGGCTCTTTATGTAGATTTTTTTGAAAAAAAGATGTATATTAAAAAAGGAGGGTAGCATGGCTAGACCAATTAGAGAAACACCTATATTATTCGGCGAAGACGGTAGACTCTTTGAAGAAAAAATGCGCAATGTAAAATGTTCTATAACTCCTGCAGAATATAACATCATGTATTCTCACTATAAAGCAGTCTTGGCAAGTCTTGAAAGGGGTGAGGCTTCTAGAAAAACAAGATTAGCTCAGAAAGCTGGAGTTGACGTAAAGTGATTGCCGATTTTTTTGAAAAATACGACATTCAAAAATTTGAAAGCGATATTCCGACGTATAATTTTGATTGCGGTGATGAAGATTTGAATGATTTTATAAAAAATGAAATTCAGTTTTACAAGCAACAATTAATTGCAATGCCGTATGTTGTTTTTGAAAAAGGCAAAATTGATAAAGTCATTGCTTATTTTACTCTTTCAAATGATAAAATTGCCGTCACAGATTTTGAATCCAACAACCAATTTAACAAATTCAAAAAAAGAAATTTTAATAAAGAAAAATATTTGCGAAGCTATCCGTCTGTGAAAATCGGTCGTCTCGGAATTTCAAGAGATTTCCAGGGCGCAGGAATTGGTACGAATATAATAGATTTTATAAAGCTATATTTTTTAGAAGACAACAAAACGGGCTGTCGCTTTATAACTGTCGATGCATATAATGCGGCTGTACCGTTTTACGAAAAGAACGGATTTGACTTTCTTATAAAAAAAGATGAAAGTCCAACACAGCTTATGTTCTTTGACTTAATGAATATAAAACTTGAGCCTTTTGGCTCTTAAACATCAAAAACCGAAATTTTTTCAGGAGGAAATCACCATGCCGATGATTGATTCAAAAATTACAGTGCAGGTCCCGCAGGAAAAAAGGGATGTCCTTAAAGCAGAGCTTGGAAAAGCGGTTGCCATTCTTGGTAAGCCGGAAAGCTATCTGATGCTCGGGTTTGAAGATAATTACGATTTGTATTTCGGCGGAAAAAAATTGGACAAGGGTGCGTTCGTTTCCGTCAAGCTTTTTGGAAGCGTGAACTCTGCGTCATCATCAAAAATGACCGACCGAATCTGCAAAATTTTCAGCGATGTTTTGGATATACCTGGCGACAGTATCTACGTCACTTATCAGGGAATCGCCGACTGGGGCTGGAACGGAAGCAATTTCTAAAATCCAAAATAAGGAAAAAGATTTTTATGACCGAGCTGGAAAAATACTACAACAAATTCGATGAGGACCACAGGCTCACGACAAGACATGGAATCGTCGAGTTCACCACTTCAATGAAATACATCCACGATTTTATTCCGGACGGTCAGAAAATCAAGATTCTCGACATAGGTGCAGGGACAGGCCGTTATTCAGTGCCTCTTTCCGAAGAAGGCCATTCGGTGACTGCCGTTGAACTTGTGCCTCGGAATCTGAAAGTTCTGGAAGGAAAACATGCGAACGTAAACTGTTGGCCGGGTGATGCTCGCGACCTGCATTTTCTTCCGAACGAAACTTTTGACATCACGCTGATTTTTGGTCCGCTCTATCATCTGCACACGGAAGATGAAATGCTTTCTGCAATCTCCGAGGCTCGTCGTGTGACAAAAAAAGGCGGAATCATTTTTGCTGCATACGTTATGAACGAATACAGCATCATCCAGTATTGCTTCAAAAAAAACAAGATAAAGGAATGTCTTGAAAACAAAAGCGTAACTTCCGATTTCCACACGGTTCCAAATCCGAACGAGCTTTACACATATCTGCGTCTTGAAGATATAGACAGGCTGAATCAAAAAGCGGGACTGGAGCGAATAAAAATAATTGCCGCCGATGGTCCTGCCGATTACATGCGCCGTGAGCTGAACGCAATGGATGAAGAAACTTTCAAACTTTTTTTGGACTACCAGCTTGCGACATGCGAGCGACCCGAACTTCTGGGAGCCAGTTCCCATCTGGTTGATATTTTGAGGAACTGAGAAACGCCAGAAAATTATTGACAAATACCCCCCCCCATGTATTATTTGATAAATCTTTTTGATTTTGTCAAAATTATTATAAGGGGAAACTATATGAAAAAAATCATCTCTGCCTTTCTGGGAATTTTACTTGTCTCATTCTTCTCATGCAAGCAACCGACATCCGGCATCAATTCTAGTGCATCAAATGGTTCTGGAACGACCAGTACATCAAGCGGTGGAAACAATCAATCTGGAGGAAATAACCAGTCTGGAGAAAACAATCAGTCTGGAGGAAACGACCAGACCGGTGATAACAATCAGTCTGGAGGAAATAATCAATCAACTGGAAACAACCAGTCCGGTGAGAACAATCAGACCGGTGGAAATAACCAGAGTGGTGGAAATAATCAGACCGGCGGAAACAACCAGTCTGGTGAGAACAACCAGTCCGGCGGAAACAATCAGTCTGGTGAGAACAACCAGTCCGGCGGAAATAATCAATCAACTGGAAACAACCAGTCCGGAACTATTGATTTTAATTCGATAGCTGGAAAAGTTTATTATGGTCAGACATACTCAAATTGGCAACCGGGGGATTCAAGTAACGCCAATAGCTATTTATATTTTGTAGATGCCACAACTGTAATTTTAGTGTGGAAGAATGGGGACTGTGATTATGTCGCTACTTCAGCTACCATTGATTCTTCTATGGTATGCAGTTTTCCATCTGACCGCATCGGACCGTCATACGGAATCGTAGGAGTAACAGGACGCTTTAAGTCCTTAGGCGGCGTATTGGTATTTGCATATGACGATTTTAAATGTACACGCGAAAGCGGAACAGGTCTTTTGGGAACATGGAATGTACCGAGCGGACAGGGAGGAGGTACTATGACCATAGATGATACTAAATTTTCTATTATTAGTAGCAATAATTCTAGTAGCAATAATTCTCATTCTGAGTTTAATTACACAAATGAAAATGGATTTATAGTTTGTAAAATTGGTCTTGATGCAGGTGACGGTTATGCCTGTTATGATGGTCAGGATTTGTATCTGCAGGTATCAAAACTTGTTGAACTAACTGATGTGGCATTGGTTGATGAGATAAAGAATGCGGCTTCCAGCCATTAAATATGTAAACATTAATAAATGAACTAGTGACTCTTATAAAATACCGGCTTCCGTCATTTGCGAGGGAGTCGGCATTTTTTATCGTGACTATTTATGTTCTTTCATATAGAATGTTACTCAGATGCATTTCGGTTGTTTTATGTGCCAAGGAGTGCGTTATGAAAAAATTTTTTTGTCGGTCATATTGATTTTTAGTCTTTTTTCGGTATCCGCGGATGAAAGGCCGCATTATGAAAACCGCCTCGATGTGATTAAGTGGGATGAGGAAGCAGGCTGCTATATAGGCGAATACATTGACAAGTCAAGGGATCCTTCTGATTACCGCTATATCATTCAGACAGATGTGTATTCTGAAAATGAGTCGATTTTAAAATCAAACGAAAGGTATCTGTCGGAAGAGTATTACGCTCTTTTTAAAGCCATCAAAGAAAATGACATGGGACTTTTGAAAAAAATCATTGAATCAGGATACCGCGCGGAAATTATGTATGAGGAGGACAGTCCGCTGGTATATGCCGTAATAACCGGAAATCTGGACGCTCTTGATTTTATGATTGAAAATGGTTTTGAGCCTTATGTTTATGTTGAGACCGAAAGAGGCATGAGGCAATTATAAGACCTTCAAAATCAAATGCAAGCTGCAATGAATTGAAAAAGAAATTCGACACACACGAATAAAAATGCCGACACTTAATCAGCATGGAATATTTTTTTGAGTAAATCTATTTTTTATGATATACTATCCGTCATGGAAGAAAATAAGGATATTCGGTGGAAAAATATGAATGAATTTGGCCTCTCCGAAAAATCCATGCGGATTATACATGAAATCTACTCAAAATTTTCATCTGGTTGACATTTTGAAAAATTGATTTAGAATATAGGGATATAGCATCTTAAAATGGATTTAGGATGGTTTTTGAAAAAGGAGATTTTTTATGGCAGAGAAAAAGGAACACAAAATTGTGTCGGCATCAACAGGAAAAGATGTTACAAACAAGCCGAGACCGGCGGCATCAAAACCTGCGGCACAGGCAACTGGAAATGCGGGAGGACTCAGAGTAGGTGCAGTTCTTCTTTGGATTGCGGCATTGGCTTTTGAAGTTGTTGCAATTCTCCTGATGTTTGAGAAGATTACATTCCTTCCAAAATTTGAACCTATCTACAAGGCAATCGGTGCTTTGGTTCTTGATTTAGCCTGTGTAATTATTGGTTCGTTGCTCTGGAAAAAGGCAAACCACATCGACCCGGCTTCACAGAAGAGTCCTGTCAAGTTCTGGCTGTGGAACAACCTCGGAGTCATCGTTTCTGCAATCGCATTCGTTCCGTTCATCATTCTGCTTCTTACAAACAAGAATGCAGACAAGAAATCAAAGATTCTTGGAACGGCGGTCGCGGCTATTTTTGCTATAGTCGCCGGTTTGGTAAGCTATGACTGGAATCCGCTTTCAAAGGAAGCTCTGGAGCAGGCAACCGCAAACTCACAGGTTTACTGGACTGCTCACGGAAAGAAATTCCACCTGTACGAAGACTGCCAGGCACTTGACCGTTCAGATGAGCTTACGATGGGAACTGCTGATCAGGCAATCGAAGCCGGACGCGGAACAATCTGTAAGTTCTGTGAAAAGAGATACGAAAAAGATCTCGAAGATGCAACAGCCGAAGCTCTGGTTGAAGCGGCCGTAAACGAATAATGCAGAGGAAAATTAGATATTGAAAAATGGGGCTGCAAATGAAGTTAAAGACGACTTCTATTGTGGCCCCTTGTGTTTTTAGGAACGGACTTTTTTAAGGAGCAATTTTTATGGACATGGATCAAAACAACAGACCACGTGCGCGTGAAAAAAATGTCACCAACAACAGCACCGGCGTACACAAGCGTGGGGAAGGATTGGGCACAGGTCCGGTCGGATCCCAAAACGGATACTCGGGAAGAACGGGCGGAAACCAGAGCAACCCAAGAAGACAGTCGTTCGGGCCATCCAGCGGAAACTCAAGCGGCAGCTTCAACGGAAGTTCTGGAAGTTCGGGTGGCTCAAGATCTGGACGGACCGTAACAAAAGCAGGTGGCGGTGGAATCATTATCGCAATTATCGCGGGAGTCCTCTATCTGATTTTTGGACGCGGTGGAAAAAATTCAAACAACACATCGAACCAGACCACAACAAGCGAATCAACTTATGAATCAAATTATGAATCACCATCGCAGACTAGCTACACAAGCACAGACTCTTCGGTGGCATCCGGTTCACGCGCAAAACGCACACAGATTGTCGGAAACGGTCAGGACACAATCACACTCATGGTCTACATGTGCGGTGCGGACCTTGAATCAAAAAATGGAATGGCATCATCCGACCTGGGAGAAATGGCAAACGCAAATCTGAGCGACAAAATAAATCTCATAGTCTACACGGGTGGAAGCAAACAGTGGAAGACAAAGGGAATCAGCAACAAGGTCAACCAGATTTACAAAGTGGAGAACGGTGGAATCAGACAGCTTGTTGCGGACGACGGACAGAAGGCAATGACCGACCCATCCACGTTGAGCGGATTCATCAAGTGGGCCGCAAAAAATTATCCGGCGAACAGATATGAATTGATTTTCTGGGACCACGGTGGCGGCTCCGTAAGTGGATATGGCTATGACGAAAATTTTTCGCGCAAAGGTTCAATGGATCTTGCAAACATCGACAAGGCTCTCAAAAACGGCGGTGTAAAATTTGATTTCATCGGATTCGACACATGCCTTATGGCTACAGCCGAAAACGCCCTTATGCTCGACAGCCACGCCGACTATATGATTGCATCCGAAGAGACCGAGCCTGGAATTGGTTGGTACTACACAAACTGGCTTACGAATCTGAGCAAAAACACTTCCATGCCGACTCTGGAAATTGGAAAAACCATCGTCGATGACTTCACATCGCAGTGCAATATAAAATGCAGCGGACAGAAGACGACGCTTTCCGTAATCGACCTGGCGGAATTTTCAAATACAGTTCCGAACGCTCTTTCATCTTTCGCAAAATCAATTTCAAACATGATTTCCGCAAACAAGTACCAGACTGTTTCGGACGCAAGATACAACACAAGAGAGTTCTCCGCAAAATCAAAAATCGACCAGATTGATTTGGTGGACCTGTGTCTCAAAATGAACACGTCGGAAGGAAAAAAACTTGCGAACGCGCTCCAGAGTGCAATCAAATACAACAAGACATCCCGCAACATGACAAACGCATACGGGGTATCCATATACTTCCCATACCAGCGGGCATCCTATGTTGACCAGGCGTGTGACACTTACGAAGCAATTGGAATGGATGACAACTATGCAAACGCAATCAGACAGTTCGCAAAACTTGAAGTAAGCGGACAGGTTGCATCCGGTGGAACCTCTTCCCCACTTGGCTCCCTGCTCGAAGGTCTTGGTGGACTCGGTGGAATATTCGGTTCTTCATCTTCATCATCATCTTCATCCGGAAGCTCTGACATAATCGGAAGTCTGCTTGGTTCGTTCCTTGGTGGCGGAGTTGGCGACGGTTTAATCAGCGGATTGACTGGACGCAATATTGATTTCATGTCCGACCCGGATTTCACAAACGAAGATGCGGCGGACTATATTGCAAAAAATCATTTTGACCCGACGGCTCTGGTCTGGAAGGAATCCTCAAACGGAAAGGCAAGTCTCTCGCTTTCAGACGGCCAGTGGAAACTTGTACACGCGCTTGACAAAAATATGTTCTACGACGACGGAGAGGGCTACATTGATTTGGGTCTGGACAACACATACAGCATTGACGGAAAAACAATGACAGCCGACACCGACAGAACATGGCTCGCAATAAACGGACAGCCGGTCGCATACTACCATGAGGACACCGTGGACGACGGAAAGAACTACACAATAACAGGCCGCGTCCCTGCCCTGCTCAATGGCGAAAGGGTGAATCTGCTTCTTGTGTTCGACAATGAAAATCCATACGGATTCATAGCCGGAGCACAGGCGGACTACCACAACAACGAGACCGAAACCGTCGCAAAAAATATTACGGAACTTGAGATTGGAGACAAACTTGAATTCCTGTGCGACTATTATTCATACGACGGAACCTACAGCGACACATATCTGCTTGGCGAACCGATGACGGTAAAATCCAATATGCAGATTAGTGATGTTGATGTTGGAAAGGGAAATGTGAAAATCACCTACCGCTTCACCGACATCTACAATCAGGAATACTGGACACCGGCTTTGGTTCGGTAGACGTTCTGATTAAAAACAAGTGTCCCCCGCATCCGTAATTTGGACCGGGGGATTTTTTTATTTTTGCTGATTTATAAAACCGTTGATTAAATCTTGGCCCTTGCCGCAATCTGGTAGATTTTTGCAATGTCATCCGAACTCAGGTGGACAAATCCTCCGGTGGTCTGTCCTTCCGCAAGCCCCAGCTTTTTTACCAGAGTCGGAATGTCCTCTTCCTTTGCTCCAAGCTCATCGAAATTGATTGGCATTCCAATGTCATGCAAAAACAGTCTGAACCGGTGGATTCCCTCGCGCACAGTTGATTCGGGGTCGGCATAATCCATCTTGACTCCCCAGACTCTTTCGGACCATTGTGCAAAACGCATCACGTCATGCCGCCAGACATATTCCATCCACGACGGCATTATTACAGCAAGTCCCGCTCCATGTGCGCAATCATAAAGCCCCGAAAGTTCATGCTCAATCCTATGGCTGTTCCAGTCCTGGTCACGCCCCACCCCGACAATATTGTTGTGAGCGACCATTCCTGCCCACATTATGTTTGCGCGGGCTTCATAGTCATTCGGGTCTGCAATCACCTTTGGTGTCTCGTGGACCATCGAAAGAAGAACCGCCTCGCACAATCGGTCGGTGGTCTCAACATTTTTTGTGTTTGTGAAATAACGTTCGCAGACATGGGCCATTATGTCCGTAGCACCACATGCGGTCTGGTATGCCGGAAGTGTCTGTGTCAAAGCCGGATTCAAAATCGAAAACCTTGGACGGATGCAGTCTCCACCGGTCCCGCGTTTTACCATTCCATCCTTTTTGGTGATTACGGAATCCCCCGAACCCTCGCTACCTGCGGCGGCAATTGTGAGTACGGTTCCAACCGGGAGAGCCTTTGAAGGATTTGCCTTGTTGGAATAGAAGTCCCAGAAGTCCCCGTCGTAGCACACACCCAGGGCGATTGCCTTTGAACTGTCAATAACGGAGCCGCCGCCAACCGCAAGAATAAAATCCACTCCATTTTTTTTGCAAAGCTCAATTCCCTCGTAAACAAGGTCGTCCAGTGGATTCGGATGCACACCGCCAAGCTCCACAAAATCAATTCCAGATGCTTTCAGGGACTGCCTCACACGAGAAAGCAAACCGGATTTTTCAGCAGACTTTCCGCCAAAATGCAGCAGAACTTTTTTTCCGCCAAACTCCCGGACCAGCTCTCCCGCCTGATTTTCCATGTCCTTTCCAAAAACAAATTTCGTTGGACTGTAGAACGTAAAGTTTTCCATAAATCACCTCACCGCTAAAGAAATAATATTTTCCAAAAAAAATCGGGCTGCCCAAAAACTGAACAGCCCTATTGTTAAATGCGTTTTAGATTCCGTTGAAATGTGTGTTGATTTTTTCAACAACATAGTCGCGGAACTCCGTGAGCTTGAATGTCCTCTGCGGAATCTGCGAGCTGAAACGGAAGCGGCATGTCACGCTCTCTTCTTCCTGTTCCTTTGCTCCGACAACCAAGATGTACGGTGTCTTGTGCTCGGAAGAAATCACCTTGATTTTTGACTTCATGTTGTCGTCGTCGGTGTATGCCTTTGCGCGGATGTCAGACTGCAAAAGCGTGTCACAAACCTTCTGGGCATAGTCGTTGAAATCTGGTGCGACCGGAACAACCGCGACCTGCTCAAAGTGAAGCCATGTCGGGAAAGCTCCCGCGTAGTTTTCAATAAGGATTCCCATGAAGCGTTCGAGTGAACCAAGGACAGCCCTGTGCAGCATGACCGGATGATGCTTCTGGTTGTCCGCTCCGATGTACTCTGCGTTGAGCCTGTCTGCCGACGGAAGCTGATAGTCAAGCTGGATTGTACCGCACTGCCACTGGCGACCAAGGGCATCAATCAAAGTGAACTCAAGTTTTGGTCCGTAGAATGCACCTTCACCCGGCTGGATTTCATATTCAAGACCGGCTGCCTTACATGCGGCGGCAAGAGCTGCTTCTGCGTGGTCCCAGGTTGCGTCATCACCGACATGGTCTTCCGGACGTGTGCTGAGTTTTACCAAAAGATTCTTGTCAAATCCAAAATCCTTGTAGACATCCTTCAGAAGATGGCAGAACTTCGTCACCTCAGCCTCAATCTGGTCCTCGGTGCAGAGAATGTGTCCGTCGTCCTGAACAAAACCGCGGATTCTCATAATGCCGTGGATTGTTCCGCTCGGCTCGTTTCTAACACAGTGACCGAACTCGGCCAGACGCAGCGGCAAATCCTTGTACGAGCGGATTCTGCTTTTGAAAATCTCCAGTGCGCCGGGGCAGTTCATCGGCTTGATTGCGAAAACCTTTTTCTCGCTTTCGGTGATGAACATGTTCTGCTGGTAATGTCCCCAGTGGCCTGATCTTTCCCACAAAGTGCGCGGCATGATTGCAGGAGTGTTGACCTCGACATATCCGTCGTGGAAAACCTTTTTGCGCATATAGTCCTGAAGTGTGACATACATTGACCAGCCATTCGGATGCCAGAAAATCTGACCCGGATCTTCGGGATCAAGGTGGAACAAATCCATCTGGACACCAAGTTTGCGGTGGTCACGCTTGTCCGCCTCCTCGAGCATCTTGAGGTAGTCTTTCAAATCATTTGGCTTGTTGAACGCAACCGCATACACGCGGCTCAACATTGGACGCCTGGAATCACCACGCCAATATGCACCGGCCATCTTCATCAGCTTGAAGCTCTGCGCGTTGATTTCCTTTGTGTTTGCGACGTGCGGTCCGCGGCACAAATCTGTAAAACCATCCTGGGTGTATGTGGTGATTGTCTCACCGTCCGGCAGATCGTTAATCAGTTCCACCTTGTAGGGCTGGTCCTTGAAAAGCTCCAGAGCCTCCGCCTTGCTGACTTCCTTTCTGACAAAATCAATATTGCCGGAAAGAATACGGCGCATCTCCTTTTCAACAGCAGGAAAATCCGCCTCGGTCAGCTTGTGGTCCGCAGGAAAATCAAAGTCATAATAAAAACCATTGTCAATAGCCGGTCCGATTGCAATCTTCGTTCCGGGAACCAGCTTGTTTACAGCCTCTGCCATGACATGTGCCAAACTGTGGCGTACAGTCTGCAATTTTTCATCAACTGCCATTTTTGTCACCCTTTTTAAGAAAAATATCTTCTATAGAGAATACTCTTTTTTTGCACTTGTTTCAACGCATGGAAAATCAGCATTTTCTAAATGTGCTCGACTATGAACTTTTTGAACTCATCCTCTGGAATCGGTTTGGAATAATAATATCCCTGCGCAAGACGGCATCCGCATTTTCTTAAAAGCTTGACATGCCTTTCGGTCTCGACTCCCTCGCAGAGTGTCACCTTCCCAAGTTCGTTCACCATCTTTATCATGTACGCCAAAATTATTCTGGACTCACGCGAATACTCCGCATTCTTCAAAAATCTCTGGTCAAATTTAACAATGTCCACCGGCATCTCGCCAAGCATGTTCAAGGACGACTCTCCGCTTCCAAAATCATCCATGCTGACCTGGTAGCCCGACTCGTGCAGACTGTGGATAAGCTCGCACACAAAATCGTCGCCCATTCCGGCAAAACGCTCCTCAATCTCCACCTCGATATACTTTTTGTCCACGTTGTACTGGGTCTGGAGAATGTCAAGCTCGCCGACAAATTCCCTTGGATTGTTGCTAAGGCGGGACATGTTCATGGAGATTTTCACCGGAGGAATGTTTTCGCTCTGGAGGTGGCTCAAAAATTTGAAAACGGTCTTGTATACATACTGGTCCAGGATACCGACCATTCCGTTCTGCTCCAGCACCGGGATAAAGAGGCTTGGCGGAATCAGCGCATTGTTTTTGGCCTTCCAGCGAATCAAAGCCTCCGCGCCCTCAATTTTTTCTGTCACCAGATTGATTTTTGGCTGGTACAGCACAACAAACTCGTTGTTCTTGAACGCATTCTCTATTCCGTTTTCGATTCTCTCCTCGTTTTCATGCTGGGCCTGCATCGCTCCGTTATACACGACAAAGTTTTCTATTATACTGTCCTTGGTCATGTGCCGGGCATATCCCGCCTTGGAGATTGCGTCCCTCAGATTCAGCTCATGGTTTTCATCAAGACGGCAGACAACGCTTCCGCTTTTCAGGATTATGTGGATGTTTCTGTCCTGTCCGACCCTGAACTGCAAATTGTTCTGGAGAATCTCCATGTCGTCAAACGAAGTCTTTTCCTCGGAAATGGGCTGCATTATATAAAAATTGTCCGCATATCCGCGCGCAAGAAACACGCCCTTGTCCATCTTTCCGTCGCCAAAAAACTTTTTTTTCAAGTAGTTCGCTATGGACTTGAGGATTTCATCCCCCTCCTTGCTGCCATAAATCTTGTTTATGTTGGCGAAATCCCTTATGTTCATCTCCGTCAGAAGATATTTTGTAATCTTTTTTGACCGCCCCGCAAGCTCCACAAGTTCTTCGAATCCATCCATCGAAAGCAGACCGGTAACTTTGTCGGTGTGGCGTTCCTCTTGATTTTTACGTTTCTGTTTTGCTGAGAATATAATGGAAAAAACAATCGCATAGACCACGCAAAAAAGAATCGCCATGGCAACAACAGACCAGATGTTGGCCCACGGCAGACCATTTTTTTGAGAAGGGAATGGCAATGCGGCGGAAAATTTTCCAGAAATATAATCAAAGCCCATAAAGACCAAAAAACTCCAAAACTTTTTTCTTTTAGTGGAATTTGAGTATACCACAAAATAAAAAAAAATAAAAGTTAAGTGAGCATATAAAAACTCTAATTTTTAGAGTTTTCAGCTACAGTCCTATCGGTTTTTTACTATTTTTCTGAAAAATTGCTTACCGGGTCGCACCAGATTCTAATCAGCTCGTTGCGAGATCTGTGTCGTGATTTAAGGTAGAGCGATTTTGAAGTCAAATCATAGACATAGCCCGAAGAGTTGTACGACTCAAACGTGGTGTCCGAGCGGTACATCAGCTGCTGGATTTCTATTCTGGAGTAGAAATTCGGCACACCCTTCAGATAGATGTAGTGGCTGTCGTTGAGCGGGAAGTCCAGATTTATGCTCACAACACCCTCCGCACCAATCCTGTAGGAAACGGATGGAGAGCATGTCCAGGCCCAGACCGCATCGTTGCCGTAATATCCAAGGACCTCGCAGTGTGGATAGTAGAGATTTTCGCTCGCAATGACCGGATAGAGTTCAGCAAGTGTCTGTAGATTGAATCCACCAACAGACTCAAGGCCCTGGTTCAAAAGTATGCGTCCCGCGTCGGCATAATCGTTGCGCTGGAGCCTTGTTCCCAGACCAAGAAGGGCGTGGCCCAGTACGATTGACTCGCGCACGTTGATTTCGGTCTCATTTTCCTTTACGACCAGTCTTCCGTCAACAATAGAGCAATAGGACGCAAGAACATCCATGCACGGCTCAACCACAGGGGCAAGAAGCACCGCAATCTGGCTGTCGCTCTGGGCAAGCCTTGTGTAGACCGAAACAATTCCGGCAATCTGGGCAACCGTTGGGCGGAAATTTTCAACAGACGCTGTGTAAAGCTCCTCCGGCAACGAAAGCAGACGCTTAACGCCGTCCTTCTTTTTTTCGCGGAAAATATAGTCGCAAATAGAGCCCAGCGTAAAGACATCCAGATTCTTCTGCGCGACCGCGTTCTGGACCATCGACGAAAGTCTTTCGACATCCATGTTGAGCGTATTGTCAAGGGCCACCAGCCTGCCAAAGTACGGAACAGAAATATAGGTCCTGCGGGAACCCCTCTGGAATGAATCGGGCACATGGCTGATTCCCTCGCCGAATGTTCCCCTTGCCGCCATCTCAGCGACATAAGCGACAACCTCGGCTTCTGTATAGTCAGATTCATCTGCGGCTGGATGCGTGAAGCGAGTAACCAACGTGTCCTTGAAATGTTTGATATTTGTATTGCAGAGAGCAGAATCCGCGAGAGGCATTCCGGTGACAGCCACGAACTCAAATTTTGATGCAGGGCTGTATTCACCATAAGTCGCGATGCTGTTTCCGACCACAAAACCAAGCCTGTCCTCCCCGATATATGGAGCGGAAAGCGCATAAAGTTTGTTGGCTGAATTCAGAATCATGCGGCTGGGGGCGTAGTCCTCGATACTGTGTGTTGAGACAATCTTATATGGAAGAGAAATTGTGTCATCACCGTCCGAATGGTACGCGACTATGGAAAGTGTCTCGGTATCCCTGTCCTCAATCTTTGTCGTGGAAGTCTGGAAGACAAGATAGCTTCCGTTGGTGAATTTCAGCTGGATTGCACCCGCATTTCCACCAAAATTCTCCTCGCAGGACTCCAGCACCAGATTGTGGATGTCCTCCGGATAGACGGAACTGTAGGACACGACCGGAGCATCGGCATTGGCGGAAATAATCAGACCGGGGAAAGAAACCTGGAACTGATTTTTCAACTGCATTTTGTCGCCGGTTCCCTGGGTCTGGGCAAGAGAGATTCTCAAACTGCCCGAACTTTTGGTGAACACGGATTCGGTCTTAAACTGTAATACTAAAATGCCGACAATAAGAGCGGCGTAAAGGGCAATAAGTCCTAGAAATTTTCTAACTGGATATTTACGCATTGACTTATTTTATCTATTAAGGATATAAAAAGCAAGTTAGGAAAAGGGGAATCTATGAAATCTTTTGGCAAGAAAATGTTAGTCTGCTCCATCGGCATCTGCATGGGGATTATGGGAACCACCGCTTTTGCTGCGACAAAGGCTCCAAAACCGGACGAGTCAACCAAGCTCCTCCCAGACAGCATTAAAGGTTTTTCAAAGACTTCATTCGTCCAGGATCTACAGAAGGAACTTTCAGAAAAGGGAATAGCGGATGCGTTGAAGCTCTACGAAAAAATCCCGGCGGACTATGCAAACGACACTGATTTGCAGGTCATCAAGGCATCACTCTACCTCAGCTCAGGAAAAATCGGCGACGCACAGTCAATCGTCACAAAACTGCTTTTGAAAGACGACAAAAACGTTGACATACTGAATCTTGCGGCAACCGTGGCAAAAGCCCAGAACAAGACCGCGGACTGGAACAAATACATCAAGGCCGTCATTGCCATTGACCAGTACAATCCAGAGGCCAACATCGCGCTTGGTCAACAGCAGCTGGCAAAAAAGCAGTACAAGACCGCCCGCTCATATTACCAGAAGGCTCTGACAAACGACGCGAACAACATAGACGCACTTTTTGGAGTGGGAAAGTCTTCCTATTTCCTTGAGGATGACGACAAGGCAAAATCCACGTTCAAAACAATTCTGGAACTGGACCCGGACTGCGCCGATGCCTACCATTATCTTGGAAAACTTGCGGCTGCGAACGGCGAAAACAAGATGGCCAGCGACTATGCTCTTCAGGCTGTCAAACGTGATTCCTGGAACTACGACTATGTTATGGACTACGGAATGTACGAAAGGAACCTTGGCCACTACTCAAATGCAGAAAAGGCATGGACCCGCGCAATAGAGATTGAGCCGGACTATTTCCTTGCCTACGCATACAGGGCCGGAGTATATGACGAGCAGGACAAATTCTCCGAGGCACTTGCGGACTACAAGATGGTCCTCAAAACAAATCCGGATTACTAC
Source organism: uncultured Spirochaetaceae bacterium (assembly GCA_902783155.1). Taxonomy (GTDB): domain Bacteria; phylum Spirochaetota; class Spirochaetia; order Treponematales; family Treponemataceae; genus Treponema_D. The sequence goes on along the minus strand of CACZPR010000108.1, from coordinate 2,185 downwards.
TACGCCTATGAGAGCATCGGGCTCCTTTCAATACACGAGCAGAACTGGAAGCAGGCGCGCGAGGCATTTTTGAAATGCGCCGAGTACAACAGTGAAAACATCTCCTATCCATTGATGGTGACTTACTGCTACTACATGGACAAGGACAGCTTCAACGCAAAAAAATACAGCGACAGTGTTTTAAGAAAGCTGGACCGCTCTTCAATCGAGTACGCCATGCTGAGGGTCTACCACGACCTTGCCGGAGAGATGCCGCTTCCACAGAAGATTTCGACAATCACCAGCACAAACAAAAAAGGAAAAATGTATTTCTATCTTGGGCTGCTTTATGATATGATAGGCGGAAAAGAGGCTTCCAACAAATATTTCATGGAAGTCACAAAACTAAACAGCCCGCAGTTCTTTGAATACAGAATTGCCGAATGGAAGATGGGAGACTAGAATCAATGTCAGAAAATGACAATCAGACTCAAAACGACAAACAGACACAGAAAAGAATTTCGCTGAACGGACGCGAGATTGTCCTTGTTGGAACGGCGCACGTTTCGGCGGAAAGCATAGACGAAGTAAACCAGTCAATAGAAAACGAAAAGCCTGACACCGTTGCGATAGAGCTGGACCAAAAGAGACTTGCATCCCTGGAGGACCCGGAATCGTGGCGGAAGATGGACATCATAAAGGTCCTGAAAAAGAAACAGGGATTTTTGATGCTCGCGAACATAGTCCTTGCAGGCTACCAGAAACGCATGGGACAGAACGCAGGAGTAAAGCCCGGTGAAGAAATGCTCGCCGCAATCAACAAGGCAAAGGAACTGAACATCCCGCAGGTCATGGTGGACCGGGAGATTGCGACAACACTCCGACGCGCGTGGTCCGTAAATTCACTCTGGGGAAAATGCAAGCTCCTGGCTGCCCTCATTGCAAGCGCATTCTCAAAAGAAGAAACCGACCCGGCGGAAATCGAAAAACTGAAGCAGTCCTCCGAAATGGACAGCATGATGACGGAGCTTTCCGAATACATGCCGAAAGTAAAGCAGGTCCTGATTGATGAGCGCGACCGTTATCTTGCCAGCCACATCTGGGACGCACCGGGAAACAAAGTCCTTGCGGTTCTTGGAGCGGGACATCTTCCGGGAGTTGAGGAGCATCTGAAAAAACTTGCGGCGGGCGAAGAAAAAAGCGACTGCTCCGACATAGACATTGTTCCAAAAAAATCAATAGCAGGAAAAATAGCCGCATGGATTATTCCGGTCCTGATTGTCGTGCTGATTGTTCTTGGATTTGTGTTCGGCGGAAAAAAAGTCGGCGCGGACATGATAAAGACATGGATTCTGAACAACTCCATCCTTGCGGCCATCGGAACACTGATTGCGGGTGGACATCCGCTTACAATACTTGCGGCAGCCGTTTCGGCACCAATCACATCGCTGTGTCCAGCAGTGGGCGTTGGAATTGTTGCAGGCCTTGTGCAGGCGTTCGTCGGAAAACCAAAAGTCGAAGACATAGAGCGGCTCCAGACAGATTCCAACACATTCAAGGGCTTCTATAAAAACAGAATCCTCAAGGTTCTTCTGGTATTCATGCTGTCATCAGTAGGAAGCGCAATAGGAACCTTCACCGCGGGAACAAGCCTGATAATCAGCATAAAAAATTTCTTCGGAAAAATTGCGGAGTTCTTCAAAGGATTGTTCAATAAGTAAAAATGAAAAAACTTTGCGTGGCATTACTTTGCATTTTCATTATTGGTCTGGCTTCCTGAAAATGGATTCCAGACCAAGATTATTCTGGCATACTCAACAAGACAACTTACAACAGTTTTGAAGACTTGAACAATCCACTCCTGCTTTCTTTCCAGATGCTCACGACATTTAAATTAAGTGGCACACAAAATCAAGAGACCCATTCGTTTGGCTCCGTCTATGTGATATACGATTGGGAAAATGAAACCGTACATGATTTTGTATTTGGGGAACTCCATAGAACATGGCAAAGTGGTTTCAGATGGAAACGAAAACTGGTGGATTATCGTCCGAAGCAAAATCGACAGCAACAAAACCGATGACCGGCTGGACATGGGAACGAAAACTTCAAGATTCAGAGAATCATTTGCCCAAAAGCATGTCCTCCACCTTATCCAAAATCAAAAGGTCTGCAGGAAGCCACTTTACCGAACGCAAGTTTTCCT
>CACZPR010000107.1 GCA_902783155.1 uncultured Spirochaetaceae bacterium | reverse complement strand
TCGGGACGGACACACGCTGGGAGCCTGTTCTTAACTAATTTTGTTGGACTCGACATTTTTAACTCACCAGAATCCGTTCCGCATAGACACTTTTATTTTCATGCTGAAGCCCTAATAAAATATCATGTCCCTATTGACGTTAATTTCCCATTTTGCTATCATGGTAGCATATTTCGGGGGTGTAGCTCACCTGGCTAGAGCGCTTGCATGGCATGCAAGAGGTAACCGGTTCAAGTCCGGTCATCTCCAAACGAGAGCCTGATGTGTTTTAGCGCATCGGGCTCTTTTTTATTCAGGAGGATTCCATGTTCAAAGAAATCAAGCCGGAACAGATTTCAGACAACGCCATAAAGTTGATTGGCAGAGACTGGATGCTTGTCACTGCATGCACAAAATCCTTCGACGACAACGACAAAATAATTACCGGGCGGCCAAACACAATGACCGCAAGCTGGGGTGGACTTGGTGTGTTGTGGAACAAGCCGGTCGCGACAATCTACCTACGTCCGCAGAGATATACAAAAGAAATCATCGACTCCACGGACACATTTTCCCTGAGCATACTTCCCGAAAAATACAAGACCGCCCTGGACTATTGCGGAAGCCATTCGGGACGCAACGAGGACAAGTTCCGCCAGTCCAAGCTGGATGTCCAGTACATGAACGGAACCCCATGGATCAAGCAGGCGCGCCTTGTGATTTTCTGTCGCAAACTTTATGCCCAGCCTTTTGACCCCAACAGCTTTATTGAAGAAAAAATGTTGAAGCAGAACTACAGGAACGACGATTTCCACACCATGTACATTGGAGAAATCACCAAGGTCATGGAGGACAAACGCTGACCTGGCGGACGCTAAAACATTTTTCGGGGGAGTCAAAGTTTTTCATCAAGAGGTTTTTCTTTGGACAGCAACGAAAGAAAAGGATGGTTCATGCTTGCGGTTGGCGGCGCAGTTTTCATGGGAATGTGCATCGCCGTCAGCATCATACAGTATTTTGTCAACAAGATTTCCTCCCCCATGTTCATTCAGAAATATGTCGCAATCTTCATAAACCTGGTTTCATTTTTTGGATTTGTCGCGCTCATTTTCTATCCAACAAACTTCAATATACATTTCATAATCTTCTACATCTACGGAATCGGGAACCTGCTTGATTCAGGGAACATACTTGGCGCGCTCTGCATATTCGTTGCAACACTGTTTTTCAAAAGGCTTGGGCACATCAGAAAACACAGGTCAATAAAAATCATCCTGCTTCTGGCTCCACCGACAGCCGCACTTCTTTCGCAGATTCACACACACGGGGCAGTGTATTTTCTTGTCTCGGTCTTCCACATAGTCGGTCTGGGCGTGGTCATTGGGGTTCTGTACCTTTTCTTCTACAAGCAGATTAACAGCATCCAGATTGTGCGGACATCGGTCGAAATTCCCGAAAACGAGTGTACGGTCGAGGAGCTGGAGTGGCTTTCAATGCTCGCGAAAGGTGAAAAATATATCAGCATCAGCAAAAAATTCAACATATCGGAAAGCAAGGTCAAGCAGAGAATGTTGGAGCTATACAAAATTGTAGGAGTCCACGACAAAATGGAGTTTATGACCGCCTACCGCTCCTGCCAGTTCAGGCACAAAAAAGATTGAACAGCCGAAAAACAATTTTCCACTTTTCTTTTGTTGTTTCTTATGGTAAACTGTAATATATTAGACCAGTTTGGAAAAGAATGTTTTAAAATAATATGGAGGAAAATAATGAAAAAAATTGTTGCTATTCTTGCGGCTCTCGCGGCTACGGCTTCAGTTTTTGCCAGCGGCGCAAAGGACAAGGTTGAGGTAGAGATTGACCCGGCCCTTGTGGAAATGGTCCAGATGGTTCCTGTCGCCGGCGGAAGATTCAACATGGGAACCGCAGATGGAGAGGACGATGAATTCCCTGCCCACTCTGTTTCTGTGGACAGCTTCAACATGTCAACAACGGAAGTCACCCAGGAACTGTACAAAAGAATCATGGGCAAAAATCCGTCATACTTTGTTGGCGAAAAACTTCCCGTCGAAAAGGTCAGCTGGCTTGATGCAATAATTTTCTGCAACAAGCTCAGCATCGAAATGGGAAAACGCCCATGCTACAGCCAGAACGCGAACACCGACACAGACTCATGGAGCGGTGCAAACAACATCTCATGCAACTACAACGCCAACGGATACCGTCTCCCGACAGAAGCTGAATGGGAATTTGCGGCAAGGGGCGGAAAGAACAACGACACATTCCTGTACTCCGGAAGCGCGACAATTGACGAGGTTGCATGGTACGAAGGAAACAGCGACGGCGAAACACATGAGGTGGCGACAAAGGCTCCAAACTCTCTCGGACTCTACGACATGAGCGGAAACGTCTGGGAATGGTGCTGGGACAACTACTCCGCCACATTCTATGTAAACGGCGCGTCAGCCAACACAAGGGGACCATCCGAGGGAACAGGAAAAGTTCTTCGCGGAGGCTCCAGGGCAAGCACCTATGGCGACGGAAGCAGCGTGTGCCGTGTAACAAACCGCAACTCAGCAGCGGCAACAGAACGCTACTATCTTAACGGATTCCGCTTCGTAAACATCGACTAGAAAATCCAAAAGGGACCCCGGTGATTCTATTCATGGGGTCCTTGTTTTTTCCGCAAAACAAAAAAAGGAGAGTGTTATGCAAGAGCTTCATGTTCCGGCGGCAACCTTCGTTACATCTGGAATAGCAGCGCTTGCAGGTGTACTGATTCCTCTCTCGCTGTTCATCTTTTTGCGCAAAAAATACGACATAAAAAAAATCCCATACTTTGTTGGATTCGCGGTCTTCATCATTTTTGCCATGACGCTGGAGGGCATCTTCAACAGGCTGATTCTTGGCGGTGGACGTGCGGAAATCCTTATGCAGCGCCCCCTGCTCTACGGTCTTGCCGGTGGATTCCTTGCCGGGCTTTTTGAGGAGACAGGACGCTTTGTCGCGTTCAAGACCATACTAAAAAAATACAGGGCGGACGACTTAACAGCCATCTCCTATGGTGCCGGGCACGGTGGATTCGAGGTCTTTTTTGTTCTGTTCAGCGCATCGGTCTCGAACATAATAATCGCCACGATGATTAACATGGGAAACATTGACGCGCTAACGGCAAATCTGGACGAAGCAGGCAGGGCATCGGTCGAGCAGACACTTGTTGCTCTTTGCGACACAAATCCCCTTAGCTACCTTCTTTCGATAGTCGAACGTATTGCCGCCCTGACATTCCATCTGTCCGCATCGGTTTTGGTATGGTTCGCCGTAAAAAACAAAAGGCACTGGATTTTTTATCCGCTCGCAATCATGCTGCACACAATTTTCAACGCAATCGCAGCCTCGGCTTCAATGCTTGGAATCCATGTCGCGCTGGTCGAACTTATCATCTGCGTCATGGCAGTACTCTACGCTCTTCTCGCACGCTATATATGGAAAAAGGAAAGGATTTTCCTAAAAGAATCCAAAGACCTATAACAAGGAGAAACAATTGAAGATTACGACAATCGACACAATTCCCGGAACAGATTTTGAGGTTCTTGGGCTGGTCAAGGGAACAATCGTACAGTCAAAACATTTTGGCAGGGACCTTCTTGCAGGACTAAAAAATCTGGTTGGCGGTGAAATCGAAAGCTACACTGAAATGCTGTGCGAGGCCCGAGACATTGCCACCAAGCGAATGATTGACGAGGCCACAAAAATGGGAGCCGACGCGATTGTTGGAGTCCGCTATGGATCCGCATCCGTAATGGAAGGTGCAGCGGAGGTCATGGCCTATGGAACCGCAGTAAAAATCAAATAGCCTTCCCTCTTCTTGAAATTATCTTTAATGCCGTATAAAATTGGTTTCCATGAACGTTCACATTTTGGAAATGCCTCTTGATTTTGGGGCAAGCAGACATGGCTCGGACATGGGACCATCGGCAATCAGGCTTGCGGGAATAAAAGAAAAACTAGAGTCGCTGGGACACAGGACTTTCGAACACGCGAACATTTTCAGGGCATCCACGCAGGAATACGAGGAGCCGGGAAATCCAAAAGCAAAATTCCTTGCGCCGATTGCAAACGCATGTACAAAACTTGCCGCAGAGGTCGAATCAATTTCATCCGCAGGTGATTTTCCTTTGGTGCTTGGCGGAGACCATTCCATAGTTCTTGGGACGCTTGCCGGACTTTCAGCAACAATAAAGAAGGAAGGAAAAAGTCTTGGAGTCCTCTACGTTGACGCGCACGGAGATTTCAACACACCCGAAACAAGCCCTTCCGGAAACATCCACGGAGAGTGCCTTGCCGCATCGGCAGGACTTGGGCTTCCCGAACTCACGAACCTTTATTTCGATGGACAGAAGGTTGACCCGAAAAACATCTGCTTCGTCGGAACACGTGACTTGGATCCAGGCGAAAAAATCTTGATGAAAAAAGCGGGCGTAACGGTATTCACCATGAGCGACATTGACTACATCGGTTTTTCCGGCGTCGTGCGGCAGGTTCTTGCGTTCTTCAAAAAAATAGACTTCATCCACGTAAGTTTTGACATGGATGTTCTGGATCCAATGTTCGCCCCGGGAACAGGCATTCCGCTTCCGGGAGGCATGACAAACAGGGAGGCTCTTCTTTTGATGGAGGAGATTGCGACCACGGGAAAAGTCCGCTCGGCAGAAATCGTCGAAGTGAACCCGATTCTTGACATAAGAAACCAGACGGCGATTCTAGCGGTAAGTCTTGCGGCAAGGCTGCTTGGGGAAAAGTTGTATTAAGGCATCCCGAAAAACGAAACGTTTCGTGTCCTGCAAGTCCTTATTTGTTTGGGGAACATCCAGCGTCGGCAAAATTGATTTTGGGCGCTGGAATTGCCTGACAAGTGTAAAAGGTCCCACTTGATGCCGTTTTAACGTCATTAAAAATTTTCATAGTTGCTTGTCACAGCATACCAGAAATTCTTTTTGCCATCTATGCATTCCACACATTCCGTAAGACATTCCACCGCGACACATCACATGGTTGACGAAAATTATCTTGAGAGGCTGAACCGGATGATTGAAAATCCAGATTAAAATCTTTATGATTTTAAAATACAGCCGACCGCCTACAAGGAGGACAACGTTAATTAACATTTTAATATGGAGAAAAAATGGAAAAAGAATATTCTGTAAAACTTTATGATGATTCCGTTGTTGAATTTAAGCTAATCAGCAAAGATATTTTTGATGAATTGCTCACGCACCAAGGCTGGGTTGAATATCTTTACCCATTACAATTTCAATGTTCTTTGCCTTTTGTTAAAGCATATACAAATGGCTCTGAGTAT
>CACZPR010000106.1 GCA_902783155.1 uncultured Spirochaetaceae bacterium | reverse complement strand
AGCCGGACTCAAGCTTTCCACGGACGAGCAGTCAGTCACTCTTGGCTACGGAGAAAACTGGATGTTCGGACAGCCGATTAGCAATCAGCTTTCATTCAGCTACGCGCACTCAAACCAGACGGCATCCAGACTCTTCATCAGCCCGGACGGAGACTTTACATCTGGCTACTACATGCAGTACCAGCAGCACGAGTTCAATCTGAGCGAATCGATTGGACGCAGATGGACACCAGATTTTGCCATACTTACATTGAAGGGCGGCATATCCGGAAGTATTATCAACAACGTGTACGATGCCAACCTCTATACTCCCTATGACGCGGACGTTAGCGACTTCGGAAACAACTGGGAGCCAAGGAACTCGATTTCCATTGCGTTCTCGATGGACGGGCGTGACCTGAGCTACGACCCTGCCAACGGTTGGTTCTTTAGCCAGAGCCTTGCCTGGTACGGACTTTTGCCAAAGGGTGTGTTCGCTCCGGAGTGGGGAGAAACAGAGTTCTTCCTGCGCACGGACACCAAGGCGGAAAAATATTTCACACTCGCGGATGTGCCTGTGTCTGACAGTTGGAAATTCCAGCTTGTGCTTATGATGTACTCTGGTCTTTCGTTCCAGTTCCCTGTTGAGAACACCACAATCAAGCAGGCGAACCAGCTTTACATAGACGGAATGTTCTATGGACGCGGTTGGTCGCTCTACAATGACAAGGACGGACGTGGACGTGGACGCGCGCTCTGGAACAATACAGTGGAGCTTCGTTGGCCTGTTGTTCCGGGAATCCTCGCGATTGACGCATTCTTTGACGCATCCATGATAAAGAACGAGCCGGGACAGGTCTTCACAGATTTCGGAAATTCAAAGGACTGGTATTTCAGCTACGGACCGAGCATCCGCTTCTGTCTACAGCAGATTCCGCTCAGGTTCCTCTTTGTGAGCAAGTTCCAGGTTGGCGACAACGGAGTGATTTTCTGCGACAAGTATGGAAATTCGGTGGACAGCTGGTTTAAGAGCTGGGACTTCGTGCTTTCGTTCAACCTTACCAACAGGTAGTCCGTTGTGGCAGTGGACACGGTGGCAGAAAAATGTTACATTCTGCTACTACGTGCGTTAATATGTATTAAAAGCAACACATTTTTAAGGAGTGTTACATGAAAACAATTTTCAAGAAAATGGCCCTTGTGGTTGCCTTTGCGGTGACAGGATTCTGCGCACAGGTTTTTGCCCAGCAGCAGATAACAAAATTCGCTGTGGTCGATATGTCCAGGGTCTACCAGGCGTACTACAAAAACTCAACCGCGGTCCGTAACTACGAGAGAAAGCGTCAGGAATACCAGAACGAAATTGATTCCGTGACCAAGGAGCTCCAGAATCTGCACAACAGGAAGCTGGAATACGACAAGAGGGGTGACAAGGCAAATTCTCAGGCACTTGCGCAGCAGATTAGCGAAAAGTCTGCCTATCTGACCGAGTACACAACCACCAAGACAACGGAGCTGGAAAATCTGAAGAAGAGCCTCCAGAACAACGATGCGTTCTACAAAAAGCTCTACTCCACAATCCAGACTGTCGCACAGAAGGGTGGCTACAGCATGGTTATGAACCTCCAGGAATCAAACGCAATACTCTGGTACAGTCCGTCTGTCGATTTGACATCCGAGGTAATCAGGGAACTTGGACTTAGGCTCTAAATCCACCTGAACCGGTTTTCAAAAAAAATGGCTCCAGATTTTTCCGCAAAGGAATTTTCAGGGGCCGTTTTTTTTGTTATAATAAGAATCCACATTAAATTGGAAGGATTTTGAAGCGATGGCGGAAGAGACACCACTTTTTATGCAGTACCTTGGGATAAAGGCGAAGCACCCGAACGAGATTCTTTTTTTCAGGCTCGGCGATTTTTATGAGATGTTTGACGAGGATGCGGAGAACGTTTCCCGGATGCTGAACCTTACTTTGACCCACCGTGGCGACAGAAAAATGTGCGGCATTCCATACCATGCGTCAAAGGTCTACATAGCGCGTCTTCTGAGGATGGGAAAAAAGATTGCCATAGCCGAGCAGGTTGGCGAGATTGCCCATGGAAAGGGGCTGACCGAGCGGAAAGTTGTCGAGGTGATTACCCCTGGAACCGCAGTTGAAAGCGAGTATCTTGACGGAGGAATAAACAATTTTCTTGCGTCCGTTTTTGTCAGCCACAGAAGGTGCGGTTTTGCGTACATTGATGTGACGACCGGAGAGTTCAGGGCCACGTCCTTCCCCGAAGATGATTTACCGGAAAATCTTCCAAAGGAAATCGCAAGATGCAGCCCGCGCGAACTGATTCTCCCGGATTCACTTAAAGACAACATCACAATCCGCCAGATTATAGAGACCACACCGGCTCTGTCCGTTTCGTATTATCCTGACTGGAATTTTAACCAGGAGCTTTCGTACTCGCATCTCCTAAAGCAGTTCGGAACAGTGAACCTGAAATCCTTTTCTCTTGACGAGACCTCGCCCGAAATTCCGCCGGCAGGTTTCCTTCTTGATTATCTGGAGAAGACCACCAACACGGTTTCGCCCCACGTCAAGGGCATTTCAATCTACCAGGACGGACAGTATCTTGTGATAGATGACTCCTCCATGAAAAATCTGGAGATTACAAACAACATCCGGGACTGTGGACCTCAGTTTACGCTTCTTGAATCCGTGAATCTTACAAGGACATCCATGGGAAGCAGGCTTCTTCGCGAGTGGCTCCATTTTCCTCTGACCTCCATGGAAATGATTTGCGCAAGACAGAACCATGTCCAGCTTTTTTATGACGACAGGACACTTTTGCGAAAGGTGCGCGAAATGCTGAACGGAATCCTTGACATAGAGCGTCTTTCCGGCCGCATCGCAATGGACAGGGCGCACGCGAAGGATTTGCAGGCACTCCGTTTTTCACTTTCGCTCTGGCTTAAGGCACAGGATGTTCTTGGTCCCTTGAACTTTGCCAGGCAGAATCCGGCTGACGCACAGGAGATTGTCGAGCTGATTCAGAATTCCATTCTGGACGACCCTGCCACTTCATTGACCGACGGAGGAATAATCAGGGACGGATGGTCGGAGGAGCTTGACCACTGGCGGGATGTGCAGAAAAATTTCAACGTGATTCTTGAGTCCTATCTTGAGGAAGAAAAAAACGCAACTGGAATACAGAACCTCAAAATCAAGAACAGCGGAAGCATGGGCTATGCAATTGAGGTGACGCGCGGAAAAAAAGACATGGTTCCCGACTATTTTGTTTTGCGGAAAGCCTACGTCAATGCAGACAGATACACTACACCAAAGCTTAGGGAGCTGGAGCAGAATCTGAACGAATCCGACGCAAAAATACTGGAGCTTGAGCGGGACCTTTTTCTTGAGGTGAGGTCAAGGCTGAAGCATTTTGTTCCATATCTACAGGCTGTCTCTGGAGAGGTTGCCTATGCCGATGTGACATCCTCATTTGCGCAGGCCGCTATTGAACATTCATGGGTCCGCCCCGAATTTTCGGATGAGCCGGTTATGGAAATAAAGGACGGAAGGCATCCTGTTGTTGAGATGCACATGCCGACCGGTGAATTTGTTCCAAACAATCTGTCGCTCGGAAAGACATCGGAAAACCATTCGTTCTTCGCATTGATTACAGGACCGAACATGGCCGGAAAAAGCACGTTCCTGAGGCAGAACGCATTGATTTCGCTCCTTGCACAGACCGGAAGCTTTGTTCCATGCTCATCCGCGAGGCTTGGAATTGTGGACAAGATTTTTTGCCGCGTTGGAGCCAGCGACAATCTTGCGCGTGGGGAATCCACATTCCTTGTAGAGATGACGGAGACCGCCCATATACTGAGGTCGGCGACCGAAAAATCCCTTGTGATAATGGACGAGGTTGGACGCGGCACAAGCACGGAGGACGGCCTTTCAATCGCATGGGCTGTGAGCGAGTATATTTTGGACAGAATCAGGGCAAGGACACTTTTTGCGACGCACTACCACGAGCTTACAAGAATGGAGCATCCGAGCCTTGTAAAACTCTGCATGGCTGTTGACGAGCGTGGCGGGACAATATCGTTTTTAAGGAAGGTAATCCCCGGTGCGGCGGAAAACAGCTACGGAATCCATGTTGCGTCCCTTGCCGGAGTACTGCAGCCTGTAATCGACCGCGCGAAGGTGATTCTGGAACACATACAGGGTGAGGCACCGGACAGAGACTCAATCCAAGCGGCCCCAATTCCGGAGGAAAAAACGGAGCCGGAAAAAAAGAGCGCCGCAAATCCAGCCGAATCATGGACGGGAGCATTGTTCAGCGACGAGGAGATGATACTGGAGGAAATCCTTTCAATGAATCTTGACGCGACCACTCCAATGCAGGCTCTCCAGTCCGTAGCCAGATGGAAGGCAACTCTTTCGGGCCGTTGATGATGTTGACACATTTTATTTATAACATTATTTTATAATCAAAGATTACTATTTTTTATATCAAGGAGTAAATTATGGTAAAGAAGATTTTTGCTGCCGCTGCTGTTCTGCTTGCGGTATCTGTGTCTGCATTTGCATTGGATGACAGCGAGATTTCAGTTCCAGTTCTGTTTAACGAGGGAGTCTCCCGTGATGTGTTCGACAGTGACATGTCAAGCGATGAAATTCTGGATCAGGTTGCGGCTGTGGTTGAACAGGCTTTGGAAGAAAACGGTGTGCCGATTCCTGTTACGGATGTCGTGATGATGTATGAGGACGATTATGACGAGTACGAGGATCTTGCCGATATGTTCGACTTCGTTATTTCCAATATTCCTTCCAGGGCAAAATCTGGTTCCATCTATAGTTCTTTGGCTTTGCTTGACTTTGACGAGGATACGGGACTCCTGTACGGTTTCATATCGTTTGCGCATGTGGAATCAATGAAGGACATAATGGTTTACACCTATCTGTTTTCTGCCGGTGAGTAGTAAAAATAGGACATTTGCCTGTTAGCTTTAGGCCCTGCCGCTTCTGTGGTGGGGCAATTTTTTTTGAAAAAAGATTTGCAAAAATCTAAAACTACCTTTTGGGGTAGTGATTTGTTTGATAAAAGACATTATAAAAAAATCAAATATAACAACTTTTTAAGTGAGGTACAAAACAATGAAAAAAATTATTGCACTTGCTGTGGCTTTGGTAATTGGTTCTGTGTCAGTTTTTGCACAGAATTTCAGCGAAGAGGACATTGATATTTTCCAGATTAATGAGTTTGGAACCCTGTCTTCAAAACAGTTCAACCAGATTTGGGGCGATGACGGCGAAGAGTTTATCGAGTACATTGACGATGCCATGGAGCAGCGTGGTTTTGGTGATGTGGATTATGAGGTAATGGACGAGGATGACTTTGAGGACATTGATGACGAGGTTTTTGATTTCGCATCTGCGGAGCTTGCCCAGTTGAAGGCAAAGAACGGTGTCTTCGTCTGCATTGTCACCCCTGATTTTTCTGATGGAAGCTGGAGGGAGGACTTCTTTGGCTGGGTGCTTCTTGCGAACGTGAACAAATCAAAAGTCACAGACATGTATTATTATGTCATGTATTACGATGAGGACTAATTTATATTAAGGGGGCTTTTATATGAAAATGCTGAAAAAACTTTTACTCGCCGCTTCAATTTTGATGTTCGCTGGAATGGGAGGAGCTTTCGCTGAAACATATTATGATGATGCCGAGACTTTTGAACTGGGCACCATGTCGTTTCAGGACTTCAGGGACTATTTCGGCAAAGTCTATTCGTCAAGCACAGGAGCCGCCGAGATTGCCGAAGAGCTTTTTGACGGAGAGATTGATTTGGAGGCCATGAGTTCATCAGACCTTACAAACGATGTCTACGGACTTCTTGGAACCCTCAGGGCGCGTTGTTATAACCTGCCAAAGGACACCGTGATTTGCATCGCCTGGGACGACATCCTCATAATTGCCCACAATTCATGGGTGGATTACAACTGGTATCCATTCTTCATGGAATAGTGGTTTGTAAAATCAATTTTGTTTTTTACGCTCCGTCACTTCTTGTTGTGGCGGGGCTTTTTTTGTGTTATAATCAGAAGTGGGTAAGCATTTTGTTTTGCGGGGATATGGATATGAAAAGTGTAAAACTGTTGGACTGCACGCTCAGGGACGGCGGATATCTGAACGACTGGAATTTTGGACAGAAAGCCATAAGGGGGACTGCCGAAAAGATTGCTGAGACCGGCGTGGAATTTTTTGAAATCGGATTCATAAAGGACGAGGCACCGAATCCTGACAGGACCGTTTTTCCGTCCGTTCAGAGCATCGCTCCGTTCATTTCACCGAAATCCCCGGCTCTCGTTTACCTTGGGATGATTGACTGCAAGTGTCCCCCGTCCCTTGATTCAATCCCCGATTATGACGGAAGCTCGGTTGACGGAATCCGCGTGATTTTTAAAAAAGATAAAATCGATTTTGCCTACGACTATTGCCGCGGAATCAAGGAAAAGGGCTACATGCTCTTCGTCCAGTTCGTCGGTACCGATTCCTATTCGGACATAGAGTTCGTGGAGACCATACAGAAGTTCAACGCACTCCAGCCCTACGCCATGTCGATTGTGGACACTTTCGGTACCATCAAGCGGAAGCAGTTTCTGCGCCTTGTATATCTTGCCGACAACAACATGGACAAAAACATAACGCTCGGTTATCACGCACACAACAATCTGCAGCAGGCCTTCGGAAATGCGGTGACGATGGTGGAGATGAACCTGAACCGTGAAATCTGCATAGATGCCTGCGTGTTCGGAATGGGGCGGGGTGCGGGAAACCTGAACCTTGAGCTTTTTGCCGACCACATGAACGAAAACTACGGGACAAGCTACCACATAGAGCCGATGCTCGAAATCATGGACGACTATCTTAACGAAATCTACAGCCGCCGGTTCTGGGGTTACTGTCTTCCATACTATCTTTCCGCGACAAACGGATGCCACCCCAACTACGCAATCTATCTTGAGGAAAAACATTCGCTTACTGAAAAAAACTTCAATGAAATCCTGCGTTCCATTCCAGCGGAAAACCGTCGCAACTACAGGCGCGAGGATGCTGAAAAATTCTACAAGCAGTACATGGACCAGTATGTTGATGACAGAAAGACCGTCGCGGATTTGAAAAAGATTTTTGCCGGAAAAACAGTTCTTCTTCTTGCGCCGGGAATGTCCATAGTCAGGGAATGCGGGCGGATTCGGTCCTTCATTTCCGAAAAGAGTCCGGTTGTTGTCGCCGTGAACTGCATTCCGCCGGGCTACAGCTATGACTTTGTTTTCAGCAGCAACATGAGACGGTACGGGGACATACAGGATTTTCCCGGCAATGCGAAAAAGATTGTAACATCAAACATGAAAAATCTTGGCGGATGGGACTATATGCTCAATTTTTCGTCCTACGCACTCTCGGAGCCTGATTTGATTGACAATTCCGGACTTATGTTCCTAAATTTCCTCAGAACCGTTTCCCCGGGGCAGGTTTATGTAGCCGGAATGGACGGATATTCCACCGAGGGCAACTATTTCAAGCAGTCCGCCGATTACGACAGCGCCACATTCAATCGCCGCAACACGCAGATTCAGGAAAAACTTTTGGAATTCTCCCGCGAGCTAAAGATTTCGCTGATTACGGAAAGCGTGTACCGTGTGTAGGTGGATTAACATAACACCTGTTATGCTGTGCGGTAAAATTCCCTTGCCTATGACAAATAATTTGTGCTATACTGTACCATTATGGCAGATTTAGACTACGATTCAAACAAGACTTTTGCGGCGGCAGTTGAGCGCAGCAAGAAAATCGAAGAAGATATTACCGTCAACCCGAAAAAATACAGGGTGCTTACAGGCGACAGACCGACAGGAAGACTCCATATCGGGCATTACTTCGGCTCACTCCAGAACAGGGTGCGTCTTTCAAAGATGGGCGTCCCCACAATGATTCTGATTGCTGACTACCAGGTTCTCACCGACCACGACGCTTTTCAGGAAATCAGCCAGAATACGAAGCAGCTTGTTATTGACTATCTTGCAGCAGGAATTGAGCCGGGAGAAAATGTCCTGATTTATCCGCACAGCTACATTCCCGAAGCAAACCAGCTCATGCTTCCGTTTTTGACCTTGGTAAGCAACGCGGAGCTTTCAAGAAACCCGACCGTAAAGGAAGAAATCCAGAGCGCGGGACTTAAAAACGTGAACGCAGGAATGTACACATATCCAATCCACCAGGCATGCGACATTCTTTTCTGCAAGGGAAACGTCGTCCCAGTCGGAAAGGACCAGCTTCCCCACTTGGAATTGACAAGGACAATCGCACGCAGGTTCAACGAAAAATTCTGTGCCGGACGGGAGCCGATTTTCCCGGAGCCTCAGGCGCTTCTTTCAAAGACTCCAAGCATTCTCGGACTTGACGGAAGCCAGAAGATGAGCAAGTCAAGGGGCAACGCAATCATGCTGTCAGCAACCGAAGATGAGACCGCAAAGCTTATCAAAAAGGCAAAGACCGACCAGGAAAGGCACATCACATACGACCCGGTGAACCGTCCTGAAGTCGCGAACCTTCTCATGCTGATTTCTCTCTGCACAAAGGAAGCCCCGGAAGCCATTGCCGAAAGAATCGGAGACGGAGGCGGAGGAATGTTGAAGTCCACGCTGACCGAGGCACTCAACGAAGAACTTAGGCCGCTGCGCACAAAAAGGGCGGAGCTTGAAAAAAATCCTGACTACATCAAAAAAGTCCTGACCGACGGCGCAACAAGGGCAAGGGAAATCGCGGTAAAAACTTTGGAAGAAGTCCGTTCCGCAATGAACATGGTCATTTAGGCGTTTTGATTGCTAAGAGCCGAACCGTGTCTTCCAGATGTTGAGGGCAACATTGAGGAGTTTTTCCCTGTCGTTCATGTCGGGAGACTCGGTTACGGTGTCAAAAAGTTCTTTCAGTATCGCGCCGAGATGTTTCCCTGAAGGAATTCCTGCGGCAATCAGATCGTTTCCGCTTACGGCAAGGTCTTTGAGCGTCATGGCGGATTTTGATTCAATGCATTTTTCCACGCGCTTTTTAAGTTCGACAATATTCATATACTCCGGGCTTCCTTCTACAAGCGGCATGTTGTGCTTTCCGTAGATGTCGGCAATGTGCAGGTCGATGAAATCATCAAAATTTTCCTGTCCCACGCGGATTAAAAATCTCCTCACCGCGGCGTCGCTCCAGTTTTTTTCATAATAGGACATGTGGTTCTGGACAAGATGGCACACCCTCTTGATTGTGTCGTTCGGGAACCTGAGTCGTGTCATGGATTCCTGAGCAATCTTTGCGGATATGGTCTCGTGGTTGTGAAAGTGTATGACCGGGACTCCGTTTGAAACGTCGGATTTTTTTGCGTTGGGTTTTCCGATGTCGTGGTAGAATGCGGAAAGACGCACCACAAGATTTTTTTCCGGCGCACCGTCAACCGCATAGAAAATGTGGTCGGCAACGTCAAAATCGTGGTAGCCCCTTGCGTCCTTCTGCTCGCATCCCCTGCACGGACCAAACTCCGGAATGAAAATGTCAAGTATTCCGGTCTCCTCCAAAAGCTTCAGGCAGACGCTCGGTTTTTCAAGCGAAAGCATTTTGCACCATTCGTCGCGGAATCTTTCTATTGATATGTACGCAGTTTTTTTGAGGACATCCGGATTGTGCAGGGCGGAAAAAGTCTCCCCGTCAATCGAAAATCCAAGCTGCCCCGCAAACCTGATTGCACGCACAGGCCTGAGTCCGTCCTCACCGAATCTGTCCAGCGGGGAACCCACCGTTCGGATAATCTTGTTTTTTATATCCTCACGTCCACCGAAAGGGTCAACAAGATGTCCGTCCTCCAGATCAGCGGCAATAGCGTTTATTGTAAGGTCGCGCCTTGAAAGGTCCTCTTCTATTGTCTTTGCGTACTCAACTTTGTCGGGATGCCTTCCGTCCGTGTAGCGTCCCTCGGTTCGGAATGTGGTTGTCTCAATCTCCTTTCCGAGTATGTGTATTGTGACTGTCCCGTGCGCAATTCCGGTCGGAATCACCCTGCGGAAAATCTTCATAACCTGCTGGGGTGTCGCGTCCGTAGCCAAATCCCAGTCGTGTCCGTCCTTTTTGCGGATAATGTCCCTTACGGCTCCGCCAACCAGATATGCCTTGAAGCCATTCTGTCTGAAAATCTCGTTCACTTTTTTCAGTTCTGTAGGTATTGCAATTGAATTCATGGTATGAAATTATATCACTAAAAGAAGGAAATAGCTATGCACATCGTTATTTTTACAGGCGGCGAATCCCCGGAACCAGAACTCGCGGAGAATTTTTTTTCATGGGCAGGACGTCCTTCGCTCACTGTCGCCGCGGACTCAGGTCTTGACACTCTGGAGCTCTACGCAGGATTTTTCGGAAAGGAATATTTTTCTCCCGGAGCCATCGTGGGGGACATGGACAGCATAAGCGACAGGGGGCTTCTTGAAAAATATCCGCACGCAAAAATCATGGAAAGCCCCGCGGACAAGGATTTTTCGGACACCGAGCTTTCTCTTTTCCACTGCGCCAATGAAAAGAAAACACCCCGTGACATAATAACGCTGGTCGGGGGAAACGGGGGAAGGGCTGACCATTTCATAGGAATCTACGAGACTTTCGCTTCGGATGAGCATGCCGATTTCTGGATATGCGGAAATCAGCTTATTGTGCGCCTTGGTGACGGAGGATTTCTTTCCGCTTATGGCATCGGAAAAAAAGATGTCATTTCAGCTGCGAGGATTCCGTCTTTCTACGACAGGGGAACGCTTGATACCAGCGGGCTTGAATGGGGCTCGGACGTTATGCGGAAAAAGGGGATGCCGAGCCTTTCAAACAGGATATCAAAAAACAGCCTTGAAAAATCGCTCCCGGTGACTTTCGCAGCAAGGGACGGAGGCTTTCTCGTGTTCCTTCCGCTTGGATGCAGGATAGAAAAATTTTCTCCGGGGGAAAAATAAGGGAAATACTGAATAATCCCCCTAAATCCCTGCGGAAAGGAATGCCATTGCGTATGCCACGACAAAAGCAATCACGGCCAGAGCCAGAAGAACTATGTCTATAAAAAAATAGAGCCAGTATTTTGGATTCAGGGAGACAAAGAACATGACAATGCTCAGCACAATCCCGAACACACAGAATATGCCCTGCAGAACGCAGCTGATTGAACAGAATCTGAGCAAATATCTCTGTGTACTGTCAAGAAATTCCTGAAAATTCCCCGCCACATAGATTATGAACACGGTCAGCGTCAGTAGCGAAAGAAAGAGAACAGTTCTTGATACAAGTGTATAGAGAAACATTGAGCGTTTTTTTCTCTGCTTTTTTTGTGCCTCAGTTTTTTTTCCCATATTTTCCAACCGTTCAGGTCTTTTACAAGCCTTCAAATTATAATATAATAGAACACGCTGCGAAAGTCCATTGAGGGGGCCTTGTTTAATGAAAGTTAAAAGATTTTTTGCAAACCTTATACTTCTCATCGTTTTTTCCGTCGTGGTGTTTTTTATCGGATGGATTTCATTCTACGTCAAGCCAGGAAAATGTGGAATAATGACCACAAAGACCGGCGGACTCTACCCGGAGCCTATAATCTACGGCGAGTTCCTTTGGAGGTGGGAGAGGCTTCTTCCGACCAACGTGAATCTTTCCCTGTACGAGCTTAAGGAGCATGATTTTGTGCAGAACATTTCCGGCTCCCTTCCGTCTGCCGATATCTACAAGACACTCTTGGACCCCAGGCCCGATTTTTCATACAACTTTACCGTGAAGACAGTCTTCTCCGTTTCTCCCGAAAAAATCCACGCGCTTGTAAAGTCCGGCGCCATAGAGAACAGCGAGGACAGTCTGGAGGAATATCTTAGGTCAAAATCCATTGTTGCGTCAAACCAGGTTGCGACCTACATCATAAACACCGGAAGCAGGGACTCATTTTTGAACACATTCTCCCTTTCGTCCGCCCAGATTGCACAGGCCATATCGCCGCGTCTTGGTGAGTTTGACGGAATCAGCATTGATTCGGTGGAGGTTGCGGGGGCAAAGGTTCCTGACATAAAGCTGTACGAGCTTGCAAAGGAGACCTACCAAACATATCTTGCGAATCTGAACGAGGTCATAAGGGAAAAGGCGGAAGGACAGGCGGCTGAAATCCTGCAGCTTGAGAACAGCATGAAGCAGCTTGAACAGTTCGCTACACTTCTGGAACGCTATCCCCAGTTCAACGACTTCTCAAAATCGGACAACCTTGCGGGGGTCATGGACAAACTTATCCGTCGGCCACAACAGTAGGGGCAGAATAAAAAAAACGAGCGTCAAGGAGATTCTGATGGGTGAAAAAATATTGCGCAGCATAAGGGGTGCGGTCTGTGCCGAAAACACGGTTGAATCAATCATAAAGAATGTCGGGGACCTTTGCAGGACTCTGTTCAGGGACAACGGTATTTCTGGAAGCGAGATTGTGAATGTGCAGTTCACTGTGACGCAGGACCTTGACGAAATCAACCCGGCAACGGCTTTCAGAAGGGCAAAGGATTTGGGGATAGACTCATCCGCTGTTCCTCTTTTTTGTTCGCAGGAGCCTGTCGTTAAGGGAATGCTCCCACGTGTTGTCAGAATCATGGTGACGGCGTACATGGATTCGGAATCAAAAACAGTTCCCGTCTACATCAACGGCGCGGAAAAACTTCGACCCGATTTGGCTGGTGCGTAAAATGAATATATGGATGGTAACCAGAGAATATGCCGGTGTAGCGGAGGCTGGTGGAGTCAAGAACGTGTCGTGCTCGCTTTCGGAGACTCTGGTTTTTCTGGGGCACAGGGTCACGGTCTTTATTCCCATGTACGGATGCACCGACATATCCAGTCTGGAGGACTATTGCGCGAGGTGCAAAAAATCCATAACGGTTGCCGCATGCAATGGTCTGCACAAGGTCTCCTTTTCGCGTGGGATGCTGAATGGCGTGGAGATTGTGCTTGTCAAAAACGAATGTTTCAGCTCAAAGAAGGCGGTCTACACATACACAAAGGCTGAGGAGGGCGAGAATTCTTCTCACAGGCATGGTAGCGGACATCTGGACAGCCTCTTGATGAACACGATATTCCAGAAGGCTGTTGTCGAGTATGGCCTTATCGGAAAAAACGATTCTCCGCCGGACATAGTTCACTGTCAGGATGCCGCAACGGCCATGGTCCCGACTTTCATTGATTTTGAACGCTCGCAGTCACCGAAGGCAAAAAAAGTTTACGGCGAAACAAAATGCCTTGTCACAATCCACAACGCGGGTCCGGGCTACCACCACGAATTTCATTCGCTTGATGAGGCCGCATGGTACACGGGGCTTCCACATTCAATTTTGGTCCACGGTCTGAACGGCTCATGTGTGGAACCGTTTTTGCTTGCGGAAAAGACATCCTGCCTTACGACCGTCTCTCCCCAGTATGCCGAGGAGATTCTTTCCGACCAGACCGACACGGCGGGGCTTTCAAGGGTGTTCAAGGAGCGTGGTTCCAAGATAATCGGCATAACCAACGGAATCGACATCTCAAAGTACGCGCCAACCGACTCAAAGACATCTCTGCTTCCATACAGGTACAATCCCGAGACCGGGGACCTTGCCGGAAAATATCGCTGCCGTGATTTTCTTCTTGAAAAATATGCGTGCGAGAAGGCCGTAGATTGTGGCGGAATCAAGGACATAGAGACTTACGGATATCTGAAGGAGGATTCCGAGAGGAAGCTTGTCTATATTGCGTATCACGGAAGGGTGGTCTGGCAGAAGGGCATAACCGTTTTGACAGAGGCCGCCGACAGGATTCTGGAAAAAAATCTACCGGTGCGATTCATTTTCATTGGACAGGGACAGCCTGAACTGGAGCGGGAGCTTCTCCGGGTTGCATTGAAGTACGAGGGCAGGTGCATTTATTTCCATGGCTACGACAGATTTTTGTCAAGGCTCTGCATGGCTTCCGCTGATTTGGCGATTTTCCCGAGCTATTTTGAACCCTGCGGACTGGAGGATTTGATTGCGCAGATTTTCGGAACGATTCCTGTGGCCCATGCGACCGGTGGTCTGTGCAAGATTATTGACGAGGAGACGGGTTTTCTCTACAAAAAGAATTCCCCCGAGGAACTTGAGTCCATCCTGATTCCGCTGATAGAGATAAAGTCCAGGGCCGGGGCAGATGTTTTCTCCAAGATGATTTCGCACACCGCATCCAATGTGAGGAAAAAGTTTTCGTGGAAGCAGGTCACGAAGTCCCGGTACATTCCATTGTACGAAAGCCTTATTGAAAAAAAATAAAAAAAATTGCCATTTTTCTTGGATTGGTGTTGACATAATCCCGAATATGGTGTATATTCTAAACATCGCTGATTAAAAAGCGAAACACAAGCCGCTATAGCTCAGTTGGTAGAGCACGTGATTTGTAATCTCGGGGTCCAAGGTTCGAGTCCCTGTGGCGGCTTAGTTCATTGAGAAATCAATGGACAATGGGGAGTTTCCCGAGTGGTCAAAGGGGGCAGACTGTAAATCTGTTGGCTCGTCCTTCGTAGGTCCGAATCCTTCACTCCCCAGT
>CACZPR010000105.1 GCA_902783155.1 uncultured Spirochaetaceae bacterium | reverse complement strand
TCCAACTGCACTGTCTCCAACCGGAACAACAACAACCCGAACAACCGCAACAACAACCTTGGCTTCCGCGTTGTGCGTTCCAGCTCTCCAAGTTATAGGTGGCAGAAAAAATCTTTCGTAATCCGCCGTAAAAAACTTTCAGACCCGGCCGTCTTTCCCGGTGGAAACACCGAATTAAAGTCCTGCACTGATGAGCGAATTTGAGGTGCGGGGAAGCGTTCCGTCCTGCCTGTAGCTACCAGTGTTCTGTAAACGCGAAAGCCGGCCGGAAGCTTTTTTGAATGGAGGAATCATGTCTCTTTTCCAGTCATTTTTCATCTCGGCAAGCGGAGACAGAAATCAGTGCGACGACCTGAATGCGTTTATGAAAAGCCATGTAATCGTCCGTACCGTGGAAAACCTTGTCTCGTCAGGCCAGAACTGCGGCATACAGATTCTGGTTGAATACAAGAACAGCGATGAAAATGAAAAATCCGGAAAGCGTGTTGACTGGCGTTCAAGCCTCAAAACGGATGAGCAGAAGACACTTTTTGACGGACTGAAGGAATTCCGTGCGAAGTTTGCAAAGGAAAAGAAACTTGTCGGGGCGTACATGGTCTGCAAGGACGAACATCTTGCCACAATCGTCCAGAAACCCGAAATCACGGTGGAGGAAATCAAGGCCCTTCCCCATGCAAACAACATAATGCTCAAGGATTTTGCGGAGGACATTTTCAACGAATTCCAAAGGCTTTTGAAAAAAGATGAAGCGGGCGAAATCCCTTTTTGACCGTATCGTAAGCTACGACAACCTGCGTCTGGCATGGGTCAAGGCAAGAAAAGGAAAGACATCAAAAAAAGTCGTAAGGCATTTTTCAAGGGACGTGAACCGCAATCTGGAGAAAATCAGAAAAAGAATCGTTCAGGAGCCGCCGGAGTTTTCCTCATACATCCAGTTCAAGATTTTCGACCCCAAGGAACGGACGATAAGTGTAGTGCCGTTTTCCGACCGGGTAATCCACCACGCAGTCATAAACATTCTGGAGCCTGTCTTCGAGCGCCAGTTGATTTTTCACACCTACGCATGCCGCAAGGGAAAGGGAACCCATGCCGCCGCAAGGTACGCATTCGGTATGGCAAAATCCGCAAAATGCTTTCTGAAACTCGATGTCCGAAAATATTTTGATTCGGTTGACCACAGGGTTTTGAAAAATCAGCTTTGCAGAATCATAAAGGGCGGACGCTGTCTGGAACTTTTGTTTTCCGTCATAGACAGCTATTGCACGGCGGAAGGAAAGGGACTTCCAATCGGAAACCTTACGAGCCAGTTTTTTGCAAACCTCTACATTTCCCCGCTCGACCACTTTGTCCTTGAAAAATTAAAGCCCAAAGGCTATGTCCGCTACATGGACGACATCGTAGTTTTTTCTGACTCAATGGAAACGCTGTCAAAAATCTTTTGTTCGGCGGAAACGTTCTGTGCGGAAAATCTTCACCTCACCTTAAAGCCTCCGTCATTCGGATTTACAAAGGATGGAGTTCCGTTTTTGGGATGGCTTCTAAAAAGTTCCGGTGTGAGGCTCCTGAGAAAAACAAAGCACCGCATGAGGGTAAAAATCCGGAGCATAGAAAATGATTTTCAATCAGGGTGGGCTTGTGAAGAAAAGACCCTCTCACGCATAGAATCCGTTCTGGCGGCAAGAGAATTGTACATTTAAAGAAATCCCCATCCCTCCGGGAACTTTTGTTTTCGGGGGGATGATTTTGTTTCAGCGGTTGCGTTGCAAGTTCTCGTACTGCTATGAAAGCATTGCGGCAAATTTACCGCGCTCTTCCGGCTGTATTTTCAAAACATCCAGGGCCTTGTCGAGCGAAATGTTCAGGCTTTCCATGATATTCCTTATGGATGCAAAGCGTTCTTTCTCACGTCCTTCTTCACGTCCTTCTTCACGTCCTTCCTCAAAGGATTCCTCTTTCTGTGCGGCAATGTCCGTCGCGTAGTCATATTCCATAGTAAGCATATTTATCACCTCCGTAGATTTTCGTTCCAAATATCCGGGCAGAATGCCTTTTTTTATGGACTCCCTCACAGCCCATGAAAGAGGCTCCTCT
>CACZPR010000104.1 GCA_902783155.1 uncultured Spirochaetaceae bacterium | reverse complement strand
TTTTTAAAAACAGTTCATTGCCGCAAATGTCGCCTATCAACTTGCCGTTAAAGTACACAAGGTACCCGCCCATCATGGCTCTTATGATAATATCGCCTACTGCAGAAAAACTCTCGCGTACATATTCATTAAATTCATTCATTATGATTACCTCACAAATTCCGATTTATCTTTCCAGCATAACAATATATTCGCTGGTACCTTCTTCAAGTTGTCTTTTCCCGTTTGCTACAAAACCATGTGCCTCATAAAACTTTATCGCGTCAACATTCTTTTCCAAAACCCACAGAAAACGAACGCCATGCTTTTCCTTGGCAAACTCTATTAGCTTCGCGCCAATGCCTTGATTCCAAAAGAAATAATCCACATACAATTCAGCAATTTCTTTTCCTTCTATATGAATCATTCCCTTAACAATCCCGTCATCGTAAACCCAGATATTATCGAGAATTTTTGGCTTACCATATTCTTCCACAAGCTTAACTACCTGCAATTCATTGAATGAATAATCATCGTTATTGAAAATCGATCTATACTTAATTCGCTTCGCAAACACAAGAATTTCAGCAATTCTTGACAGATCTTTTGCTTCCGACTTTCTTATATTATTCACTTGGATTCTCCATTTTTCTTCTTTCTTTTATCTTTCAGCAACAAACCGGGCAAGTTCAACGTTGCCGTTTCTTTCAGTTGATTCAATATGAAACCCGCATTTTTCAGTGTAAAACTTCACGTTTTCTTTCTTGTCAATTGGCGTTACTAAAGTTAGTTTCTTCCAATCATCAAGAATCGTCTTTACAAATTGCATTGCCTGGGTTCCAATCCCTTTGCCCTGATACTCAGGAATAACGCACAGACAACTAATTTCATACACACCATTTTCCAAGTTTACACACGACACACAGCCGACAGGTTCATTATCGCATAGAATGATATGCTTCCGATATTTGCTGATTGACTCTTCCATCATTTCTTTTGTTTGCCCATATCCAGGACACGAACCATATCGCACATAATCGCCATAAAATGAAGCGTTATAAATATTTACCAATAGCTCCGCGTCTTCTATATTCGCTTGTCTATATTCGATTTTCATAATATATCAACCGTTTTAAAATCAGGAGAAATTTTATTTCCATTCTTTCTGGCTTTTAAATTCTTCAGCAACTGCGGAAGGTCCGTCCCACCACAGTTTTGTTGAATCATCATAAAGCATTTTTGCAACATTAGATTTCATAAACTCAAGCAAAAGTTCTTCCTGTGGCAGCTTTGTTTCCTGACCAAGCTCTTCTACAGCCATCCGAGCCGTCAGATCCATTGCAAATAAAGTTTTATCGCTTGGCTTGTTTTCCATATACTACTCCAAAGAAACTTTTTCGTTTTTTAAAAAATCCAGCATAGCGATTGCTTTGTCACTTCTAAAACAAAACTGATCCTGCAGCCGCTCCGGCATTAACAAACTTATGCACATTCTGTCTGCCTGTTCGCTTCCCATTGCACCAAAAACATTATCCATATAGGCAATTATTGTTGCGTTCGTATCATCGTTGGCAATCTTCCCAGAAATTACGTCGTAATCTTGCATCAAAGCCTTAACGTCATTAAAAGCACCATTTCTGCGATGGGCTACAACACAATGAAGCCAGTCAACATCGGCCGTTTCAAAAGCAAAAGACTTTAAGGAAGCATCTAAATTAATTTTGAAAAATGAGATAAAAGCAAATTTTTCAGAATTAGAAATCAAGCCTTTAGCCTTGGCTTTTTTTGCAGAAATTTTTGCAAATGACCGTGCCTGTTCTTTTGATGTTGTAAGATAAAATCCCCTGCCAAAATCTTTATACATTGCACATTTTGATAAATCAGGATTTTCGACAATGCAGTAACTTCCGTGATAAAGGACAATTCCATCTTCCAGTTTTTTCATACACTCGCTCCTTTTGCCTGCAGATAAGACTTTACTTCTTCAAAAACTGCCTCATCGCCTTCAACATGAAAAATCCCAAATCCTTCACGGATAAAAGCAAGTACATCATATTGTCCAAAAATCTCTGCAACCTGTTTCAACGAAAGAGAATATTTTTCTGCCATCATGCGTAATATCCGTATCTGCATAAACAAAATCTGCTGGCTTTCATTCATTTAATCTTCCCATCCATTTTCTGTTAGTCTCTTCTTCGTTTGCGCCATTTATTATATCATACTTCCACAAATTTATATAGCACATTTCTACACACCCATTCCAGTCCATTCTCTACCCCGATACCAACCGTAATTGTGTCCGCAGATAGCCTGTAATTGTGTGCGTGGATAATATTGGATGAGAAAGGCAGAAGCGAGTATTTATTGTTTATCGATTATTTTTAGAAATTATTCTTAAAAATCAAAACAACAATTCCCGCAACAATAAATGCCCCGATAATCCATATTGCGGTCAGAAACAAGCGTTTTTTTAACATCTGTTTCCAGGTCTGAATGTAAGTGATTTCCTCGCAGCCGGGAAGAATCCAGAATTTGCTGTGTCCTACCCAAAGCTTATCTATCACAATGCCGTCGTACCAGTTCATTACTTCCAGAAAAAGCAGTGCCTGAAAATATGCCGGCCAAAAATCAGAAAGCTTATTCCACAAGCCGACAATCAGAACGAGTGAGACAAGCATGACGACATAAAATTCCGTCATAAAGATTTTTCGCTTGCGGTTCATTTTTTCGCGGGTTGAAAGTCCCAGCTCAAATGCTTTTTCCTGCACGGACTTGGGATAAAAAAACAATCCGTCAACAGCACCGTGACGAACGGCAAACTTCACCATCATAGTAAACAAAACGCAATATAAAACCAGTTGAATTATAATGAGCCATAATTTTATCATATTTGACTTCTTTTGTTTCCGCACAAAAATACAATCACAAACCATACAATCATACTCTCGCTCATGAGCGCGTTCGTAAGCTCATAAGATAGTCGCCGGAACCGTAGCACAGACATCCCAAAATGCCACAAAGCAAGGCAAGTTTGTTTTTCGAATTAGAGGTTTTCATTAAATCGTTCCTCCTTTAAAATCTATTGCAGTTTCATTTCGTTTTCTTTTTTTCCTTCAAAACAAAAGGTCTGAAAATATCAGCTCCCATTATTTTTACGTTCGCACAGTCTGCCATTTCTTCAAGTTGCTTTATTTCTTCAGGATTAAGTTTGATTATCCACGTAATCTCTTTTAAAATCGTCCAAATCTTTTACAAGAGATTTTCTTACGCGGCCTTTTTTGTAATGGGTAAAGGGCGTATACTTTTCCTTTGTTGTCCATTTATCATCATCTATGATATTTACGATATGCGTCTTTAACGCCCATTTTACGTACCCCGTCATGGAATCTTATAAAACAAAGTGCAAATCCAAGCCGCAAGTGCTGATGCAGCCGGGAAGATTACCAGCAGCTTCAAAAGCTGACTTTTAATATTATAGCCGTACTTTCTGTTTGAATAAACGCTCTTCACTTCTGGAAACCACTTTCAAAATCTTTTTATTTCCAGATTAAAAATCTCAAAACCGCGTAATCAACTCCCGAAACAACAAGTGCCATCAGAGTACTGTAAACACAGCCGATTAAAAATGCCTTGAAATGGAAAAAATAATCTTTGTAACCTTTGCATCCTTCCGTTCCGGGAATCACGACCCATTTTAAGGTAAGAGTGCAGATAATCAGCCAGTCCATAACAAGCAGGTCAATCACGTTCCAGCTCATTGCAATTATGAAAATGAAAACAAAGACTGACCAGAAAGGAACCTGCCCGGACCTAAACTGAAAAAGCCCGAATGCAATGACCGTACCAAAAATTACAAGTGCACCGAGCGTGCCGAAAATTTTTGCATTACGTTTTTGAGAAGCATTTGGCTCCGGTAGATTTGACGCCTGCTGTATGTCCTTTGGGTAGTCGTGGAGCATTTGCCATGGAAAATGTTTTACAATTATATAAACATAAATTATCCAAAGCAGAGACCAGACAAGTCCTTCGATTAAAGCTACAAGTATCATTTTGATTCCTCCTTTTTTGTAACATGAAAATCGCACAGGCTGTCACCGTTTGCAAGAGTGTGATGCCGTTCAAGATTTGCGCCCATATATTCAAAGGTAACAAAGTCAGTCTTGCACATATATTTTATAAGATGAAAGCATCCCTCTTTTTTTCCAAGCTCGCATAATCCGCATTTTGTATAAGTAAGGTCAAAAGTTTTTTTATCCGGCGAAAGTACAAAATTTGATTTCCAGTCCATTTCGTAATTTGATTTTTGAGACTGTTCGGCTGTAACCATGCGTATTTTCAGATTTTTCTCATCAAAAGCATTTTGATTTTTATGTCCGTTGCGAAGCAGTTTTGAATTGCACAAAGCGTTTATCATTCCTTCAAAGCGGCGTTCGGTAATTGTATCTGGGAAAGCCTTGTAAAAAGAAATTAGATAGCAACCAATGTAAAGCGTAGGAAGCAGGCTGTTGTCTTTTGCGAGTGCCGGTGTACGAGCCACGATTTTTTTTGTATTCTGACTTGCATTTTTTCTTAAATGCAAAATCTACTTTTACGCCGTCTGATTTCAGATAATCAAAAATGATTTTATTCATCATAAGCGGCATAAGCTTTGCCATAAGGTTGTAGTTCATAAAAATGGCAGCTCCTATAAAATCATACAAAAATTAGCTATTGCTAACATAATATAACTTATTGAGCTTTTTGTAAATTGTATTTAAGGTCGCTTCTCCTGTATCAAATTATTATGCCGTTATAATCCATGGCAGTTTTACTCTTGTCCGGCACATACCAGTAATCGCAGGAATCGCTGCCCGCTGCTACAGTGTGCGTCCGGATTAATTTTGAGTGCATGAGCTTTGCATACTTGTGGTCAAGATTGCACATGTGCGGCATAATTTCCATATAGCCGTATTTTTTTGCGTACTGAACAAGCGGACATCCTACAAGCGTAAAGGCAATTCCTTCTTCCGTTTGGTTCGGATTCACAATCATGTCCCAAGTTTCAAGCCATTTTCCCTCGGCCTTTTTCTGAATGACTTTATCCGCATATTTTTGATAGCTTTTGTAAAGATATTTTCTGAGGGGATTCAGGACCGCCTTATGATTGATGTTCATAATCGGATTTAAAAACTTTACTGATTTATAAATTTCTTCCAGCAAATCATCCATCGCATTTCCGTCAATACGATGGTCAGTAGCTTCATAAAACGACAGGAAGATGATGAACATGGAAAGATTGTCCGCAAGCAGATTTTCTTTTCCACCAAGGTCGGGTGCATTTGACATCATCTTGGGAAAAATTTCTTTTTGTCGCCTGCAAATTGCTTTGTATTCCGACGGGAAATGTTTTCTTATGTATTTTTTTATCTGGCGGAAAATTAATCGTTTCATTGTCAAACCTCAACCTGTTTGTTAGCCTAGAACAACTATATATCATTGAAAGTTTTTATGTAAATACCCTATCCTCTCACCCTGTACCATCTACAAAAAATATGTTAATTTTTCTCATGAAACACAGATGACAGACATTCTTTTTGAATACGACCACATTCTGATTAGGAGCGAATATAAAACGCCGGAACTTCATGCGCATCTTGCAAGCCACCTGATTGTTTGCCTTGACGGAAAAATGCAATGTACGGTTTGCGGAGAAGATTTTTCTGCGGAAGGTCTTTTCATTGCATCTGATAAAATTCATACGGTTCATGCGCCAAAAGGAGAAATGCTTCTCTATCTATTTGACGCGGCAAGTACGGCATCCAAAATCATTGAGAGGGACTATCTTTGCGGAAAAGATTTTTGCATTATGGACGGTCTCTACCAGAACGGGGAAGGACTAGTTCAGAAAATCAAAAATATTTGGAATGAATATGGAAAAGATTCTGCATCAAGCGCCGACAGGAAAATTCTCGAAGCAATGAATCTGAATCGGGCAGCGACCACACCGACAGACGAAAGAATAAAACGTGTCCTTGAATATCTTTCCAGCCTTAATGCAATTCCCGGCGACATTATGAAAAAACTGTGCGACATTTCATGCCTTTCGCAAAGCAGGCTCTCGCACCTTTTCACTCAGAACATGGGAATGTCGCTCCACCGCTATCTTTCTTTCGACAAAATGCGCAAGGGTTATACCAATTTTCTTTCGACAGGAAACATCACGCAGGCAGCCCTTGATTCCGGATTCGACACGCCCTCACACTTTGCCGCAACATGCAAGCGGATGTTCGGCCTTTCGTTTTCCGAATTCCAAAAAAGCACTCAAAAATAGCATCTAAATGAAAGTCGGTCTGTCTCCTGCAGGTTATTATTCAGGCATACGGAATGCAGGAGGCAAGACACATGAAAAAATATGACATAAATCAGCCGGTAAATTTAAAAAGCGGCGTGTACCATTTGAACGACGAACGCAACTTTGACTACCAGCTTAACCGCGTAATCAATTGGGACGGCGGAAGGATTGAGGACGTTCAGAAAATTGCGTCAAAAATCCACAACAGCGAAGACTGGAAACGCGAGCTTATTGCGCTTGGTGACGAAGCCATGAAAGAGGAGCGTATTGAAAATGCGATTGCCTATTACCGCATGAGCGAATTTTTCATGTACGACGGCGACCCAGACAAAAAAGCGTATTACGAAAAAGCAACAAAACTTTTTTATGAATACTATGCAGATTTTTTCACGGACAACGGAAACGGCAGACGGATTGAAAAACTTGAAGTGCCGTATCAGAACGTAAAACTTCCGGTGATGCACGTAAAGCCAAACGGAAAATGCAAGGGGCTGATTCTGATTCACGGCGGAAACGACAGCTATTTTGAAGAATTCCTGTTCAGTCTTTTGTATCTTCAGGAAAAAGGATTTGAAGTCTATCTTTTTGAAGGTCCGGGTCAGGGCGGAGTCATGAGGATGCAGGGAATGCATTTTACGCATGAATGGGAAAAACCTGTAAAAGCAGTCCTTGATTATTTCAATCTGACAGACGTAACGATTGTCGGAATTTCATTGGGAGGATATCTTGCTCCACGTGCGGCAGCGTTCGACAAAAGGATTTCGAAAGTTGTCGCATGGTCTGTGTTTCCGTGTTTTCAGGATGTAATCGTTGGAATGCAAAAACCAGCCGTACAGAAACTTTTTTATTTTTGCATGAAGTTCCATCTGCGCGCGCTCATAAATTTTGTTTTTGCAAAGAAAGCAAAAAAAGAACCGGTGATTGACTGGGGTCTGAAACATGGAATGTACGCCTACGAAGCAAAGGACGCTTATGGCTATGCAAAAAAACTGAAGCTTTATGACATTGAACCTGTTGCGGAAAAAATAACGCAGGACATGCTGATTCTCGGAGCGAACGACGACCACTTCATTGACTACCGGCTGATCGGACGCGAAATCAACATGCTCAAAAATGTGAGGAGTCTTACATTCCGTCTTTTTACCGACAAAGAAAATGCACAGAACCACTGCAACGTCGGAAACGGAAAACTTGCATTGGACACAATCTGCACATGGATTGAAAGTTTTGCTCCATCCGAAAAATGAAGTCAATGAATGAAGCATATCAAATCAATGAAACGCTTCAACACGGTTCTTGATTTCTCCGATTCCTGCCAGCACCGCATCCTTTTTTTTGGGTGTGTAGAATCTGATTTTCGGTTCGATTTTCAAAAGAAGCGGAACAAGAGGCTTTAGCTTTTCTGGATTCACTTTGTCGGCAGGATAGAGAACAAGAATGCTTGCGGTACTTTCCTTCCATGTGATTTCCGCATCGGGGCAAATCAGTTTTACGACATCAAGTGCCGCGGCCCGAATTTCTTCATCACGCAAAATCGGGTCACGAAAACGAAGTCGGCCAGGAAAATAATTGTACTGCATTTTATCCTCACTTGGTCAAAACCGGTTTCATGGCATTTACACTGAAGGCAACAGTTGAAGCATTGTGCAGGATCGCCGCCATCGACGGTGAAATGATTCCGAAAAGACCGAGCAGCATAAACGTCGTATTCACCGCAACAATTCCCCGGTTGTTCGTGTCGATTTTTTCCATGAGCCGAGAACCGAGCACACGTGTTTTATAA
Organism: uncultured Spirochaetaceae bacterium; assembly: GCA_902783155.1. GTDB lineage: Bacteria > Spirochaetota > Spirochaetia > Treponematales > Treponemataceae > Treponema_D. Next base: position 18,277 of record CACZPR010000104.1, on the reverse strand, counting down.
AGCCCTTCCAATCCGTCTTCGCTTGAAAGAATTATGTCCGCAGTCTCGCCCGTAATGTCAGCGCAATCTCCCATGGCAATTCCGGTGTCAGCAACTGAAAGAGCAGGCGCATCGTTTATTCCGTCACCAATCATAATCACCTTATGACCAAGGCGTTTTTGTTCCTCAATGAATTTGAATTTATCTTCCGGCAATGCGCGTGAAATATAGCGGTCAATATTTGAAATCTTTGCGGCGTTTCTTGCAGCTCCCTCGTCATCACCGGTAATCATCACGCAATTTTTGATTCCACTCCGGTGAAGTTTTCTGATGATTTCCGGCGCATTTTTCCGCACTGGATCGTTGATTGCAAAAATTCCCGCAAGCTGATTTTCTTCCGCAAGATACAGAAGCGACTCACCTTTTTCAATCGCCTCTTTCTGAATCTTTTCAAGTTCCTTTGGTTCGCAGACTTTTTCATCCTCGAAAACAAAATGGCGGCTTCCAATCACAAGACGTTTTCCGTTCAGCGTGGTGGCAATTCCGTGCGCAACAATGTATTCGACTTTTGCATGTTCCTCCGGGTGCTTCAATCCGCGCTCTTCGGCTGCCTTAACAATGCAGGACGCAACAGGATGTGCAAAATGTTCTTCAAGACATGCGGCGACAGTCAGAACTTCGTTTTCCGTCCGTCCGTTCAATGCAACCACACATTCAAGATGAGGCACTGCGGCTGTCAATGTTCCAGTCTTGTCAAAAACAACCGTGTCTGCAACGGATGCGTCTTCCAAGAATTTTCCGCCCTTCACGATGATTCCATTTTCGGCGGCTTCTTTCATGGCACTCAGCACGGCAATCGGGGACGCTAGTTTCATCGCACACGAATAGTCAACCATAAGAGTTGCCATCACTTTTGTCATGTTGCGTGTAAAAAGGAAAACAGCAAGCGAAAGCAAAAAATTGTATTTCACAAGCGAATCCGCAAGACGTTCCGAACGAACCTGTGACGAAACTTTCAGAGTCTGGGAATTGTCTATCATCGAAAGGATGTTCTGAACTTTGGTCTGGTTTCCGACAGCCCGCACTTCAACAAAAAGCTCACCTTCCTGAACGATTGTTCCTGCAAACACGGAAGCACCCTCTCGTTTTTCCACTGCAAGAGGCTCGCCTGTAATCGATGCCTGATTGACAAGAGCTTCACCGCGGACAATCATTCCGTCGGCAGGAATCACATTGCCGGTCCGCACTGCAATTAGGTCGCTTTTTTTTACGAGTTTCAGCGGAACTGATTTTTCGATGCATTCACCGTTTTCGCTCCGTTCAACCAAGCGCACCGAATCATTTTGTGAAAGCAATCGGGAAGCCAAATCTCCGTAAGATTTTTTCTTGGTAAAATCTTCTATAGTATCACCGATGTTCAAAAGAAAATTGATGTTGGATGCAGTCTTCGTGTCGCCAGTAATCAAGGCCATTGAAATTGCGGCAGCATCAAGCACTTCGGATTTGAATACATTTCCGTTCGCAATCTGCTCAACCCCTTTTAAAATCCGCGGACCGAGAGACCACACCCTAAGAATCAAACGGATTGGAACAGGGAGAATCTGTTTTAAATAATGCCATGCCGTCATGGTCGCTAAATCAAAAAGAAGATTCTCGCTTTCCTGAGGCTCCTCCACCGAATCAAGCAGTTCTTGATTTTCCAGATACTTTTCCGATAGAGCCATGAAATACGAGCGGATATGTTTTTCCGAAAGTTTTTCCACATCGTAATAAATGAGAAACGAGCCGCTTGTATAATTCACGCTCACATCATTCATTCCGTCTTGAACAAAAAGAAGTCCCAGAGCCAACGCCGCCTGCCGCCTTGATATTTTTGATTTATCATAGCGGATTCGGATTCGCCCCGGTAGAGAATGCCTTACCGTAAAATTCATTTGAACCTTCCGACCTTATGAGTTATTTGCGTCCTTTTCAGCCTTAACGTCTTCCGCATCTTCCTTGATTGTCTCAAAATATTCTTTTGCGTCATCCTTCAGCTGAAGTCCACCGGCAACAAGTTTAGAACATGTTTTTCTGAATGTATCCGTCTTGATGATTGCAGCGGCCGCAAGTCCAGCAGCCACACCCCAAAGAAATTTTTTTGTACCGTCAGTCATTTTTTTTCTCCTTACAGAATTTGTTTATATTTTTTCAAAGCGGGTCACAGTATACCCGGCATCTGAAACAATTTTAGAAACCGCTTTTTCTTCAAGCGGACACTTTGAACGCACAAGCGCAGATTTTTTTTCAAGGCTCACTTTTGCCCAGACACCATCCTGCAAATTGAGTGCGTTTTCCACACGCCTGACACAATGCGAACAATGCATTCCGTCTATTGAAATATTGTACGCATATTGATAATGGGACGCATTTTTGTCGCGCACTTTGATTTTTGAAGGAGCCGCATCGTGAGTACCGCAGCATGATGAACCATACTTTACACGCCTGATTACGCTCAACACGGCAAACACAAGCACTGCAATCAAAATCAATACAACAATCAACGTTCCCATTTTTTCCGTCCAAACTCAAATTACGACTTCCCACATGATGCCCATGTTTTTAAATCCATCTTTTGGCATACACGCAGGACAATTTTTCTTTCCGCCTTTTGAATTGCCCGGACAAGAGCTGCAACCGGAACAGGACGTTACAACCCTGCGGACAATTCCAGAACGCTCCAGAAATTCAATTTTACGAAGAACGTCGTCGCCCGTGGTGTGAAGCTCGGAAGCAAGCATTTCAATCGAGCGGGATCGTCCGTCCTTCAGTAAATTCAACAAGCTCTCCATATCACCAAATCAAAACACCGATATGATATGCGACACACGCAAGAAGCAATGCGCCCAAAGTATAATACAGTGCAATAATTGCGGTCCAACGCAATCATCGTGTCGCGGGAATAAACAAGGAGCGGCCTGCGCTTTTCATTTTTGATGATTGAAATGCTGCATCCTGGTGTAAGTCCAATGGAAGTAATTCTACTTACAAAACGGGAATCACCGTTAATCGAAGCAATCACAGCTTTTGAATCCTTTTTTAATTCCGAGATTTTTTTCATTCGTTCCTCTTTGATGTTAGATGTAGCTAACATTATAGTTACCCCTATCTAACTTGTCAAGCGAAACAAAATCAACAGAGGATGGGTTATTTTCATTTAAAGATAATGTCATGGATTATTGATTACGGAAAATTATTTTTTTATCAGTTCCATTTTAAAATCACAGCAATCTCCGCCGGTTCCCAATGTTTTTGTCCGCGTAAACTTCAAGCCCGGAAGATTTCCATAGCTGTAAACATCATTTTCACAGAAAAGTTTTGTAAGTTCAGGACATCCAGTTTCTGTCAGATATTTATTGTACGGGCATAGAGTTATGTCCATACGAAACTCGCCTTTCGGACAGGGATAAAAAATATTTTGAAATCCTGACGTTTCTCCGAAAAGTTTACGGCTCATGGAATCCCACATGCTGAGGAAAAATTTTTTAAATCCCGGAATATGAGTCATGCGTGCAAGAGACTTTCCTGTTTTTAAAGATTTTTCTTTCATCGTATTCTGCATAATTTCGTACGCCTGACTCTGGGCTTTTTCTTTTAATGAAAGATAGATTGACGCAGCCGGGAAAATGAATCCGTGCGTATGAGCTTCAACACCTTTTGGAAGTCCCGTATATTTTTCAAGCATCGCATCAAGTTTTTCATGCGCCAGATTCCACACTTCCGTACACATTTCGGAACCAAGTTTTTTTTCGATTTCTTTTTTAATGAATTTTTTTCCTTTTAAAATTTTTGAAGCTTCTTTCATTTTTTGCACTCCACATATTCCACCGCAGTCTACCCCAGATTCAACATTCCAATTAAACCGAACATCGAAAGTCCAAGGCTCGGCATTATGATTCCCGGTAAATCCTGAAATGTCTTTGGATTGATTTTTCTAAAGCTTATGCCAACAATCAAAAATACAAGCGGATTTAAAAGAACGCAAAATTTCGGAACATTGAGCGCGCCGTTTAAAATTGCAACAATCACCGTGATTGTGGGTGCAAGAAGAATCATGTAGCCAGCTAAAAATGGAACTGCAATCTGCCTGTAGATTTTTTCAAGAATGTCATCTGCAATTTCCAGAGAGCCTCGTTTCATGGCACCCTTGTAAATCAAAGCCTGAACGCAGCTCATGGTATGAATCAAAATTCCGGCAAAAGAACCGAAATATCCGAAGCCCAAAGTAAGATAACCGAGCACCGGATGTGTCGCCGCAATCTGCATACCAAGCGAATAAAATCCAAGGCACACAAGAGAATCCCCGACCAACGCAAGCGAAATGGAAAGCCCGAACCTCCAGTCCGCCATTTTTGTCCAGTTGCTGTCGATGTTTTTTGAGGTTCCAAGTTTTTTGTTTCCGCGTCCTTTCAAATCAAAAAAAATGTCTCCCGTGCAGCAAAGAAGTCCGCCGACAAAACCAAAGCACGAAAACACAAAATACATCTTATCCATAATTCGCCTCTTTTTAATATTTTATGTTATCTTATGCTAACTTGTCAAGCAAGACGAGAAATCCAATATTGAATCAAATCTTCTGGGACTAGAATGGATGCAAAAAAAATGAAATAATAAAAAGGGGGAAGAAAATGCCGCATGTAGAAATAAAATGTTTTCCGGGAAGAAGCGAAGAGCAGAAAAGAAACTGTGCTGAAAAAATTTCTGAAATAATCGCAGAAACACTAGGCTGCAAAACTTCAGGCGTTTCCGTAGCAATCAAGGAAGTGCCCGAAGACAAATGGAAGGAAGAAGTTTGGGAAAAAAGCATAATTGCCGACAAAGATTTTATGTTCAAAAATCCCGGATACACATGTGACTGAAAAAAAAAGCAGGAGAACATGGATAAGAAATGAAAACAAAAGAAGCAATAATTGAACGGCAAAAAGATTTTATCCGGAAAATGAAAAATAAAACTTACGCTCTTATAAATTCAATTGATAAATCAGAAATTGAAACGATTCTTCTTTCGGGGAGTGTTTCCCGCGCTGATTTTTTTCCACGCAAAAAAGAAAACGGCGAATATGACGGAATGGTAGATTTAATCGTCATGCGTAAAAAAGGCTGTGATATAAAAGCGGATGATGTTTTTGGTCCTGACCAGAAGCCGCCGATTCCGTATCACTGCATAAAATTTGATGATGTCTGGTTTGAAATTTTATTCACGGATTTTATCGACACAGAAATGTTTTCGCAGTTTGAAGAGCCAAGAAAATTTTCTGTACTGGAATCGCAGATTCTATACGACCCCAACAATTTATATAAAAATGAACTTGAAAAAATAAATCAGCTATCAAAAGAAGAATTAAAAAATTATCTGAATGGTACGCTGGGATACATTCACTACCTTATTTCTGATTACAAAAAAGACCGCTGGTATCGTCGCGAGGCATTCATTCAATTGCATGAAAATCTGAACACTGCAATACGTACTGGAGTGCGTGCTCTGTTTTACGTGAACGGATTTTATTCTCCGGCAGAAGACAGGGCAATTTATTATTCACACAGTTTACCAAATCTTCCGGAAAATTATGCGAAATTAATTTCACAGGCCTACACTCAAAACACGAATTCGGAAGAAGATTATTTTAGGCGTGAAAAAATATTTATGGAAAATATCGTCGGGTTTATTGAGAAAACGAAAACCTGCTAATGACGGAGATTTTATGGAAAACATTTTGTTGAATATCTGGATAGAAATGAAAAATGGAATGCGGGTCAGGCTGATATCCAAAGGCATTTCTAAGGAAAAATATATTTTAATCATGGAAATAAACGAAAACGGAATTTCCAGAAACATAAACCTAATTGTAAAAGGCCGGAAAGTTTTTGATGCTTCCGGGAAATGCTTAGACTTCGGCGACTCATATCCGACAACAACAGAGCACGGAAAAATGATGATTACAAAGCAGTTTATAAATGCGTGGATATAATAGAAGAAACTCAATCTGCATTTAACCGGACAAAAGTTTGCAAGAAATGTCGGGAAACTTCCTTTTTTGGGCGGTAAAGTGGTATCATAAGAGGACGGAGGTTTTGGCATGGAATGGTTGAGCTGTATTCGGAAAACGATTGACATTCTTGAGGAGCAGCTTTTGGAGTGCGCGGGACTGGACGATGATTTTGATATCGGGAAGGTTGCGCGGGAAGTTGGAGTTTCAGCTTTTTATCTTCAGAAGGGCTTTGCGATTATGACCGGATTTTCGATTGCGGAATACGTTCGGAACAGACGGCTTTATCTTGCGGCACTTGATATTCTCTCGGGACGCAAGGTGATTGACGTGGCCCTTGATTTCGGCTACGACACGCCCGACAGTTTCACAAAGGCTTTTTCTAGATTTCATGGCGTTACTCCGATGCAGCTGAAAAACGAACCTCACAGGCTCAATACTTTTCTTCCTCTTAAAATCAATATCACAATCCAAGGGGGTAACAAAATGGATTACATTATTGAAGAGTCGGCAGAATTTACTGTCATTGGTTTTGAGCGGGAATTTGCCTTTGATCAGGGCTACGAAAAAGTGCCGAAGTTCTGGAATGAAATTAACGAAAAGCATCTGGCAAAAGCATGGCAGAACAGCAGACCGGAAAATGCAGTTGAGGAAGCTGTCATCAAAAACCACATTGGAATGTTTGGCGTTTGTATTGATGACGACAATTCAAAAACCTTCCGCTATATGATTGCCGGTAAATACGAGGGTGGCAAGGTTCCAGAAGGTCTTTCGCTTTACAAGGTTCCAAAGACAACCTGGGCTAAGTTTTTGAGCAAGGGTCCTCTCCCCGGTGCGCTGCAATCTTTGAACACCAAGATTTTCAACGAGTGGCTTCCGGGAAATACAGAATGGGAAATCGCCATGGGCATGAACATCGAATACTACATGGACGGCGACTCTTCTTCCGCAGATTATGAGTCAGCCATCTGGATTCCAGTGAAGAGGAAGTAGAGTTATTTTCCACAATTCTTCTTGTGAGCTTTAATCTTTTTTATTGCCCAATCATAGTGGCTTGAAGTGTCGCTTACGCAATAATCGCCGAGGGCCGCATTGCCTGTCCATGGAAAATACTTTTTCGTAAACAGCTCTTCGTTGGTGTAGCTTTCTATTAATTTCATGGCGGCTGTGTGGCTTTGGGCGAACATCTTTTTTGCAGTTTCGAGACTTGTTTCCTGATGACGATTCCAGAACATCTGGTTCATTGCACCGTAAGTTTTCCACGAATATTCGCTTGGCAAAAATGCAATTGCGGATTTTTTATCGGTAACACCCTCATTGTTTTTTGGAAAGTTCAACAAAAGCTGATGCCATTCATACAGGTGAATCAGAACGTCGCGCACATTTTTATCGCGACTCCAGTGGGCTTCTTTTTTGTTCGGCTGGTCTGAAAAATCAAACGGGGTATTCAATTCTTTTTCAGAAAGCCCCGCAATCAGTTTCGTTAGCAATTCATAGTTTTCCTGAGCTGCTTTGAGCAAATCTTCTTTGTTATGCGGTCTTGGCATTGCGTCCTCCTTTTTATGCCTTGATTATATCACACAACGCATTGCATAAAAAGAAACAGACTGTTGCTTTTTTAGATAGAATTAATCATCGGGACATAATGCACTTTTAATTTACAAATGGCCATTTCCAGCATATAATTGATAATATATTGGCAGGAAGTGTGCAGTATTTGAAATAGGGAAAGACAATGGCATCGAGCAAAGAATATCTTGCGATGTACGATGAACTTCCGGAACCGAAAAAATAAGAGAGTATGAAAATGTTTGAAGAATATCTTCGCGAAACACCAAGCATAAATTTTTCCCATCCGCTGATTGAAGCAAAAATCAAGGAGCTTCGTGAAAAATCATATTCGCAGATTGACTATATAAAAAGTGCTTACGAATTTGTTCGTGATGAAATTCCTCATTCCTGGGACATAAAGGCAAAGGTCGTTTCAAAAAATGCGGCTGAAGTCTTGAAAAATAAAACCGGAATCTGCTGGACAAAATCCTGTCTGCTAACGGCTCTGCTTCGTGGAAATGGAATCCCCGCCGGAATCTCTTATCAAAAATTAACGCGCGGAGATGATGACGGTGACGGTTATATCATCCATGCCCTGAACACCGTGTACGTTCCAGAATTGCAAAAATGGATTCGACTGGATGCACGCGGAAACAAGTCAACTGTTCATGCAGAGTTCAGTCTTGAAGAAGAAAAACTTGCATTTCCAATCCGTCCTCAATATGCAGAAATCGATTACCGCGACAACAACTCGGATCTGGATGAACGTCTTGTAAAAATCCTGAATGAAGTTGATGCAGTGATGAATATCCGAACGGATTTTGAATTGAAGCAGGGAAGCGTTTATGAAATATCCAATCGATAAAGAATTAAAAAGCATCTCAATTTACAGCGGTTCAATGGTTGGACGTTTGTATCCTCTGGTAAACTTTGCGTACGGATTTATCAAATGTAAATCAGATGATTTTGTTACTGTGAAAAAGGTTTTTACTCCTGGTTATGATGGGGCAGAGATTTCAACTCTGGTAATCGAACCTCGTCAGTATGAAGGAAATATTCCATGCATTATGTTTTTTCATGGCGGTGGATTTTTGATGAGGGCATCTGCAGCTCACTATCAGATTGCAAAATGGTATGCCCGAGAATTGAAATGCAAAGTTGTAATGCCTGATTATAGACTGCATCCAGGGCATCCCTGTTGAAGTACACGACATTAAAGGTACCTGCCACGCTTACGAAACGGCAACAAAAAGTTCAATCGTAGAAAAGTGTATGACACAACGGGTTGAATGGATAAGGAGTTTATAAATATGAACGATTTAATTATTCGTCCGGAAAAAACGGAAGATTACAAAAACACTGAACTTATGACCATGCGCAGTTTCTGGAATAAATATTTTCCGGGCTGTGTGGAACATAACATGCTTCGTGTCATAAGAGCGTCGAAAGATTATCTGAGCGAAATCAGTCGCGTTGCTGAGCTGAATGGAAAAATCGCAGGTGCAGCTTTTTACACAAGAGCCTGGATTGTCGGTGAGGATGGCAAACGTCATGAAGTTGCAATGCTTGGACCGCTTTCAGTTGAACCGACTCTGGAAGGCAACAATATCGGCGGTGCGTTGATTTGTGAAACAATCCGTCTTGCAAAAGAAGCGGGGCTTACGGGAATAATTCTTTGCGGTGAACCAGGTTATTATCCCAAGTTTGGCTTTAAGCGCATGCAGGATTTTGGAATTACGGATGCAGAGGGCAACAGCTTCGATGCCTATTTGTGTTATCCGCTGAGTGACGAGTTTTTGACTTTCAAGGGTCATTTTGAAGAAAGCCCTGATTTCGAAAAAATTGAAAATCCTGCTGCACTTGAAAAAATCAGCAAAGAGTTTCCTTCTTACCGCAAGGTGAAAGTTCAGGAAGGCTTCATGCAGATTTTTAATCAGCACCTTGGAGTTGTTGAATCTGTGGATGGGAAAATCTTTAATGTTAGATATTGGGAGCTTGTAATTCCATGCAGACTTTCAGAAGATTTGGAGCAAACGCCCGTACCGGGAAGCGATGTTCAGTTCATCTGGAATCACAAAGGCGGTGAATCACTAATCACAAAAGTGATAAAAAATCTTTTGGATGAAAACAAATAAATTATGCAGATAAAAACCGAACGGCTCACAATCACAAAGTTCTCGCAATCCATGGCCCGGAGCGTCTATGAAAACTCGCAGGACGATGATACCAGACGTTTTGTCCCTGATGAAGTTTATGATTCTGTTGAAGAAGCCCGAGAAGCAATTGCATTTTTGATGTCACGATACGACAGCACAGACGGCCCTTTTGTTTATCCTATAATCACTAATGATGGCAATCAAAACATCGGATATGTTCAGCTTTGTAAGCTTGATGATGGGGCTTGGGAAATCGGCTATCACATTGCAAAACGTTTTACCGGGAAGGGATATGCAACGGAAGCTGTAAAAGCCTTTCTTCTTGTGATAGCAAAAAAACTCAATATAAAAGAAGTTTTCGGAATCTGCCTTGCGGAAAATATTGCCTCTACATATGTTCTGGGAAAATGCGGCTTTGTTCAAATCTATCAGGGGATTGGAAATTATCAGGGAAATGAAGCCCAAATTGTAAAAACGGTCTGGAAAAATCTTTCTAAAAACTAAAGTTGGCTAACATTTATTAAGTTGACTAGAATATTTTCTCATGCTATAATCTTCATGAAACTAGAAAAAAGGAGGTTGCTATGTGCAGGACTTCTATTTATGAGGCGCGCAATAATTTTTCGGCTCTTGTTAAAACTGCAGAAGAAGGCGAGGTCGTTGAGCTTACCCGCTATGATAAGCCTGTAGCTGTGATTATCAGTTATAGTGAGTATGAACAGCTGGAAAATAAGAAACCGGATTTGCTTGATAAACTTCAGGCATTGAAAAAAGAATTTTCTGATGTTGTGGATGATGTTGGCTTTGACATTACACCATCAAGAGAATGCCCTGATTATTCTAAGGATCCATGGGCTTAGTTTTAAGGGGGTATGATAAAAATTACTTCCATGCAATTTTTATCATGGCAGATTTTGTCGTTGGCAAAACTGCGATTTCGTGCCTCCTGCACGACCGCTAACGCGGAGTTTATTAAGGAGAAAAAAAATGAAAAAGACTTATTTATTGGATACAAATATCGTTTCTGAATTTTCAAAAGATAAACCGAATGAACAGGTTCTGGAATTTTATCGGGCAAGAAAAGATTTGTGTGCGATATCTGCGGTTACTTGGCAGGAGTTGACACGCGGCGTTTCACGAATGCCTGAAGGAAGAAAAAAACAGTATTTGGAAAAATGCCTTTCACATTATGAGGAAGATTTTGAAGTCATCTCTTTCGATAAGTTTTCCGCTCAAATCTGCGGTGAAATTCAGGCGGCGGCTGAAAAAGACGGAAAAACCGTTCCTTATTATGATTCCCAGATTGCGGCAACGGCAGTTTCCAACGGCATGGTGCTTGTCACTCACAATACATCAGACTTTGAACAATTTAAGGAAAAATCATTCCTACGCCTTGAAGACTGGTTTACGGCTTAGAAATCTTTTTTTGCCAAAGGGGGTGGGACTAGCATGGAAAAAAATCAAAACAAATTAAAACTTTTTGAAAACAAAAAAATCCGCTATGTCTGGAATGACGAAGAAGAAGACTGGTATTTTTCGGTAGTAGATATAGTGGAAGTATTGGCAGAAAGCAAAGATTATCAGGCAGCTAGAAACTACTGGAAAGTATTAAAAACTCGCTTGAAATCAGAAGGAAGTGAACTGGTTACAAATTGTAACCGGTTGAAATTACAAGCCGCTGATGGAAAAATGCGTGAAACAGATGTTCTTTCCACAAAGAATGTTCTCCGACTAATTCAGTCAATTCCGTCACCAAAAGCAGAACCTTTTAAGATGTGGCTTGCACAGGTTGGAAATGAAAGGCTTGAAGAATACGCTGATCCGGAAAAAGCAATTATTCGTAGTGCAGATTATTATCGAGCAAAGGGATACACAGAAGGCTGGATTAATCAACGCCTGCAGACTATCGAAATGCGCAAGGAACTCACAGACGAATGGAAGGCGCGTGGAATTGAAAAAGAAACAGATTATGCCATTCTTACAAATGAAATGACAAAAGCCTGGAGTGGTCTGACGGTAAAAGAATACAAGCAGAAAAAAGAACTTAAAAAAGAGAATCTGCGGGACAACATGACGAATATTGAATTGGTTCTTAATATGCTTGCTGAAGTCACCGCAACATCAATTTCGAAGCAGGAACAACCACAAGGTTTTGAAGAAAACAAAAATGTTGCAGTTCGAGGAGGAAAAGTAGCAAATACTGCAAAACAAGAATACGAAAAAGCAACTGGATTAAAAGCAGTATCTTCATTAAATGCAAAAGACAAAAAAGCATTGGAAATTAAAAAGGATGAAAAGGAATAATCAACATGCTCTATCTAAAACCCGCAAACTTTGAAGACATAGAAAAAGAACACGAATTTGTTGCTGCAGAACCGACAGACGAAAATGGATTTATTAATGATTATCACGGGGTTTCATTTGAAGATTTTAAGTCCACGGTTTTGCCGCGTATGATTGATTTTTCTCTTGGTAAAAATCTGCCGGAAGGATATGTCCCGGAGACTTTTTATTTTCTTTGGAGCGATGAAGGAAATGCAGATGACCGCACAAATCACAGAATTGTCGGGGAACTAAGATTGCGTCACCATCTGAATGCTTCACTCGAAAACGGAAGCGGACACGTCGGCCAATTCATCAAAAAAGAATATCGCGGGCTTGGGTACTGCACGCAGGGGCTTAAGCTTTTGATAGAAGAAGCTCGTAAAATCATCCCGGAAAACGAGCTGTATCTTCACTGCAACATTGACAATCCTGCAAGTCTCCGTGTTATGCTAAAAAACGGCGGAGTGATTCATCACAAAAATCAGAGCGGATATTATGTGAGGATTAAGCTGAGGAACTAATCAATGCTCCTGACACACCGCTATGAATTCATACAAACTTTTTGAACAGCTTGCTATGAAGTTGGCAGTTTATGCGCAGTAATTATCGTAAAACTGTAGGCGTTCACGGTAATGACACAACCATCAATTTTGACATACCAGTTTTTTCCCTGGCGGGTAATGTCTGCGTTGGTATCTAGAATTTTCTGGCGACACCACTCAACGACATCTTCAACATCATCACCCAGAGAAAGATTGCGGCGGATACGGTCCACGCCCATTGGTGTTGTGTGAAGTTTTTCGATGTTTTCTATCAAATCATTTTTCATTTTATATTTTCCTCACAGGATGTCGTATCACGGTCTTTAGTTTTTCCGGTGCAGTTTTGCGCGGGTCACTTAAATAAATTTCGTGATGAAGTCTTGTAGCGGAAAAGTCAAGTTGCCAGCCGTTGTTGAGAGCAAACTCATCCATCAGCTTGATTGTTGCTGGCTCGTCGTCGTAAGAACCAATGTGCATAATCTGAACACAGTCTCCTTCTTCAAAAGAAAATAATTCAGCACGTGAACAGTTCAATCCTTTTTTTGCACTAACACTTTCCTTTGCCCAATCAAAATCCTTTTGACTTACAAAATCAGGAAGCCGGATTGCGGAAATCCAATTAAAAGAAGATTTGTCCGTATAATCAAATCCCGGAACAACAATCCCATTTTTCTCCTGCCACCAGAATCCTTCCAACGGAGGAACAACATAATCAAAATATCCATCAATTTTATAATCACCTTTTTTGCTCATTTTGATTGCGTAGGAAATTGCATACTGAACGACGAGAGCTGCCTTGTATTCGCCATCTTCTTCGTTTGGATTTCCTTTTCCGCGAACAGCAACAAACTGCATTTCCGGGATATGTACAATCTGCGCTTTCTTTGGTGGAAGGTAAAATTCCTTAAATTCTTTTTTGTAGTCAAACGGCATAACAGTCTCCTTGGATTATGTTTGTAAATTTACTTTATCTCTTTTTTAAAAATATATGTATTGAAATCTTCTTGCCCGTCACAAAATGGCTCATAAATGTCTTCCTGGACAAGAGTGAATTTCCGCTTTACGTACCACTGCCAATTACAGTCACAGTCGGTGTAAAGATAAATGTTTTTATAACCTTCGGCACGAAATTTTTCGTACAGGCGGTCAAAAATTAAAGCACCGCAGCCAGGTTTTCTGCTTACAAAGAGCGAAAGTTTTATGTCGCCGTCGTTCATCAAAGAAAACGTTCTTTTGTCCATAAGGGCAATATAATCATGGCTCATCTTGGACGCGTTTTTTAAATTGTCGGGATATTTTTTGGATGCTTCGCTAAACCATTCATCAGCCTTGCTCTCCTCTCCTTTTTTTGCCATAAAAGCAGCCGAAAGCAAAATTCCATTGGATGCATCCACAAGCTGATAATTTTGGTCGTTGTCAAAAATGTTCATGCGAACAATATATTCAACGTTGAATCTTTTAAATTCCGCATCACCGACTGGTGGACTCCAAAGCGGAACCACCACGTCAAGCACAAGCGGAAGATTCTTCATGTCAAACGGTTCAAGCCTTACATTTTCTGCCGTAAATTTATTTTCCATAAAACCATTTATACACCTTACAAGTTTCTTCCGCAAGGCACTTCTTGAAACTAATTCAAACTTATATGCAGATTGATTTCTCCTCCGGCAAAATCCAAACCATAGAGTTTATAAACTCCGTGCTTAAGAAGAATGTTGTGTTCTTCCTTAAAGTTTTTGCCGTCTTTTGCTTTAGAAGCATCCACACGAATCTGGCTTACAACTTCTCCTGACTTAGAGTTTACCACACAAACCGTAATTGGTGAACTTGTATAACCGCTTGCTTCAAAACTGTAAAAATCCGGGCAAACAATTTTTACTTCTCCCCAGTCAACGGCATCTGTAAGTGAAGAAGAAATCGATGCGTAATCCTGGCTTTTCGTATTAAAACTGTTGCTGCCGCGAAGTCCCATAAAAACAGTTGAACCGGCAACCCCTATCAAAAGGATTATTATAAATGCAGGCATTCCGTTCCAACTTCGTTTGTGTCCATCGGCACGCTGCGGATTGCGAAGAACAAATACACCGCGGCCAATTACAAAAGCTTCAATAATCAGAGTCAAAGTCAGAAGTGCAGAATGAATGCGGAAATGTCTGATTGTAGAAATCAATTCAAGGATTGCAAACAAAGCAACTATTATTGTAAGAGCAATTCCCATTTTCTGCCATTTTGACTGCATTTCCTTGAGCGACTCTGAATCGTTGTAGATTTCATAATCATCACCGGCCTGATCAAAATGTTTTCTAAAATAATGCCAGCCGTTGAAAGTTGAGTTTATATATTCCCAGCCCTGTTCACGGAAAGTTTCGATGTAGCGTCCCATGTCCTCGATTTTTGGATTAAAATCAAGCTGATAGCGATAACGCATTGAATCATTCTTTTTGTAACGGTTGGAAAATAAACCGCCTTTAATAAGCTGCCATCCGTTGTCCGACATTTTGTTCAAATCTTCAATTTCCCTTGTATAATCCCATGCGGCATAAGCATTCCAAACTCTTTTGTATTCTTTCATAATTCAAATCTCCTTTTAGATTGCGCTAATCATTCTTTTAAGACGGGCAACTTCTGCCTTAAAAGCTTTTGTTCCTTCAGACGTAAGAGCATAAAGCCTCTTTTTTTCTGACCCCGGTTCATCAGATGCAATTTCCTTGATCCAGCCTTTTTTAATCATGTTGCTGGTTGCACCGTACATTGTACCTGACCCGATTTTTACTTCACCTTCCGAAAGCGTTTCCGTCATCTTCATAATGCCGTAACCATGGTTTGCACCTTTTGAAAGACACAGAAGAATATAAAAATAGCTTTCTGAAAGCGGCTCTTGTTTTGTTTGTTTCATGCTGATTCCTCCTGTTGAACCCTAAGGCCTGTCTATATCGCGATACAACATAGTCGACATTCGTTATATCGTCACTCGATATATTTATATCATACTACGACATATGTCGTGTGTCAACATATATTTCAAAAAAAATTTCATAATTCAATGAATTTTGTGCAGACGCAGGATGTCAGCGGATTCAGCATTGCACTTATTAATTTACAAATATTAGATTTGACAATATAATATTTGTTATGTGGATGCTCGCACTGGGGCGCAGGCAAGAAGGAATTGTTATAGACGAAAAAACATATTGGAGAAATAAATGATACTGTTGGTTGTAGACACACAAAAGGGATGTTTCAACGAAAATCTATATGCGTTTGAAACCGTAAGAAAAAATATAAAACTGTTAATCGACACGGCAAGGGAAAATAATGTCGAAGTTGCGTATGTCCAGCATGATGATGGTCCGGGAAGTGATTTAGAAAAGTCCACCGATAACTATGAAGTATATGAAGATTTTGCACCAAGGGAAAACGAAAGGCGATTTGAAAAAAACGTAAACAGTGCCTTTCATCCCATGACAGGATTGACTGAATACCTTAAGTCCAAGGGCGAAAAAGACATTATGACCATCGGCGTAGCAACAGACTATTGCATGGACGCAACAATCAAAAGCGGATTCGAAAAAGGATTCAACATATATGTCCCTGCATACACAAACTCAACCTATGACAATCCCTATTTTGACAAGGAAACCGCATACAAATATTTTAATGAATTCATGTGGGGAAGACGCTACGCAAAAATAATTACCGTTGAAGAAGCAGTCCAAATTTTGCAATCTGAAAATAAAAATTGAAAACACTACGGAGAAATCACAGAACAGTAAGCCCAAAGACAATAAACCGGGCAAGAAAGAATAGGAAAGGTTTAGTTTTTTATAAAACTTGACAATTAAGAAATTACTTAAGATAATTATTTCGTAAAATCTTACGAATGCTAGAGGTGCATATGATAGCCATCAAACCTGTTTCTGATTTACGAAATTATAATGAAGTCCTGCAGGATGTCGCAGATGACTCACCGGTTTTTCTCACAAAAAATGGAAGAGGCTCCTATGCTGTTATCACAATAAAAGATTACGAGAGATTAACCGCCACAAAAACTCTCTTTACAGAACTTAAAAAAGGAGAAGATTCAGCTGAAAAAAATGGTTGGTTGGATCCAACGGATGTTAGAAAAATGGTAGGTCTTTAATGTTCGAAGTAAAAATTACACCACAAGCCGCAGAAGATTTACTCGAAATTAAGAACTACATAGAAAACGAACTTCAAAATCCAATTGCAGCACATAATACGGTTTTAAAGATTGTCGAAACCTATGAAAACTTAGCTGACTTTCCAGAAGCTGGCATTCCGGTAGAAAGGTATGTTTCATTTCCTACAGATTACAAATTTGTTCTTGCAAATAATTATTCGATTTTTTATAGAATTGAAGATGAAATAGTAAGGGTTATAAGAATAATGTATTCGAAACGAGATTTTGTAAGAATCTTATTTGAAGATAAATGATTGTAAAAAAATTGAACAAAGAAATCACAATTAAAGAAGAACGACTGACAGCCGAAGACTACATCGACTTCCTCAAGCGCACAGACTTAGGTTCTCAATATCCAAAAGAACGTTTTTATGAACGCATCCCAAAGCTCGTAAAAAATGTTTCAATAAGCCTTGTTGCCCGAAATGCCGACGGAATGATTGTTGGTGTCCTCTTCGGTCTTACCGATTTCTGCTACTGGCTTTATATTACCGACCTGGGCGTAGACCGAAACTATGAACATCAGGGAATTGGCCGTGCACTCATGAAAAAAGTTCACGAAATAGCCGGTGGCGAAAAAGACATCGCAGTCTATCTGATTGCCAACGAAAACGCAATTCCCTTTTACGAAAAACTTGGAATGAAAAAACAAAAATGACGAAGTTTCTTCCTGTGATTTGCACTTTTCTGCAGATTTGAATTCTTTTAATCAGGAATATCTAAAATATACTTCCGAAGTCTCAGAGACTTGCATCGACAGAGATTTATCCGATGAAAACATGGTAATAGGAACTTCTGCCATAATTGATACAGAAATTGATGGTGCAGTCGGCATGAATTCCGGTATTTTTAACAATCCATTTATGATTTGGGGCCGGTATAGAAAACATCTATTCCGTTATTTTTTGCCGATATCATTTCAGTTTCATCACACTCAGATGGACGGAGCACACGCAGGAAAATTTTTGTGCAGGCTTCAAAATGAGATTGAATCTTTGAAATGACTGTGGAATATTTTTAATCAAGTCAAGCTTGCTGAATGATAGAATATGATTTTACGAGCATCAGTATAAAATATTGAGACAAAAACATAAAAGCATGTTATTATAAGACTTACGATATTTACGAAGTAGCTTACACTGACATTTTTTTGCGGTGTAAGCTGGTTACTGTGGATATGGGGAATATTTGTTACACGGACACCATCACTGGAGCGCTGGAGATAAAATGAAAAAAGTTCTATTTAAAATCTATATATTTTTAGATTTTTTTATTCTTCTTAGCTCTATAATATTATTTTTATTGTTTTTATCTTCCTTTATTACATATAGTTTAGAGTTGATATTCTTTATTATTGTTGGAGCTTACATTTCAATAAATTCAATAGTTGGAATTATATGGCAAAGAAATAATAAAGAATTAACTGACTTTTTCATATCGAATAACTGGCTTTTGCCAATTTATATTGTAAATGTTTTATCAGTATTCTGTTTGTTA
>CACZPR010000103.1 GCA_902783155.1 uncultured Spirochaetaceae bacterium | reverse complement strand
TGTCACCGAAAACAAGCGTCCTGTTTCCGATTTGAAAGTGACCGGAGCCGCCAACAACAACGACAAGGCGGACATAGCGATTCTTGTGGACCGCTCCACCGATATGGAAAAATATGCGGAGCAGGTGAACACGGCTGTAAGGGAAATCACCGAGGCAATGAATGGAAAGGGGCGCGTGACTGTCATTTCCGTTGGCGACATGCCTATAACCGAATACTCCGGCTCTCCAGACCGTCTCTCGACATTCTCGACAAGGGCGCTACAGTCTCCGTATACCGACAACGCAGCTCTTGATTTGGGAATCCGTCTTGCGGCAAACGATTTGGTCAACGCGGAAAAGAAGCGCGGAATCATATACATAACGGACGGTGGTGTAAGCCAGAGTGCATTTACCCGCTACAGTCTTTCCGATCTGTCGGGCTACATGAACAACAACGCAATATCGTTCAGCACGGTTCTTGTAAGCCAGACCAGGGCAGCCCAGGAGGTGAACTACATCACGAACAACACTACGGGCACATCCTACTATGTATACAGGGCGGATGGACTTTCCCCGGTGATTTCGGACCTGATAAGCCAGCCGTCGGGACTGTACCAGATGACATTCACATCCACACAGCAGACCGAGTATGGACAGAAGTATCTTCCGCTTGAGGTGGAGACCTATCTTCTGAACCGCTCTGGAAAAGACGAGACAGGATATTTCGCTCCTCTGCAATAATTTGTCTTAAAAAAAATACTTCAACTGATTTGATGCCGCATCCAGAAAAGGGTGCGGTTTTTTTTTTGATTCGGAATAGGCGGTGGATTTAAGAACTTGATTTGAAAGTGTTTTGAAACTTAGGTTTTGGACAAAAAAAGAGGCCGGCTGTGAATCAACCGGCCATGCCTTGAATCAAGGCAACCGGGTGCAGTTGGGTGGGAGGGGATATGTTTTGCACCCGGTAATTATATTATCGTCATCATTGTGTTTTTCTTGAATGAAAAAGTGTAACTTAGTTGAAAGATTTTTGTTGCCTAATAGTTTTCTTCGGAAATGTCGGCATCAAGGCTCACGGAAATCGTGTAGCTTCGTCCGTTCAAAACCGAAAGACTTTTTACGGTCTCGTAGTTTCCAAACACAAGCCTGAGATTGTGCTCGCCCTGTGTCACCTCCACCGGGGACTGTATGTTCGGCACAATGGCTCCATCGATGTAGACCCTTGTTCCCTCCGGGGCCGAAATCCTGACGACAGGAACAATGCTCTGCAGCTCAATTTTCAGTGTATGCCTTTTTCCCTGCTCAATCGTTATTGTCCGCTGCTCCGTCCTGTAGTAGTCGCTGACGATGCTCAGTGTGTGGATTCCAGGGACCAGAAGCAAATCTTTTCCGTCGTCCGCAATGTTTCCGTCAACAAGAACCGTGTATGGATTCTTTTTGCCGGCGGGGTAGTCTGGAACGATTGTCAGCTGCCCACGGTTTGTGTGGATTGGCTTGGCGGACACATTTATCTGCGTGTATGAAAATTTTTCATGTGGATATTTTGCCGAAAGCTGCATCCTGACAAGAATCTTTCCCTCCGTGATTTCAGGGACCGATGGAAGCAGGTACGAATATATGTCTTTTTTTAGAGGTACATCCTTTTTTAGCGGAATCTTCATGTTCATGCTGTATGTTCCGCCAAATGTTCCGCTCATTGTCTTTGTGCCGTGGTAGTCCAGATTGCCTGCCGATGGACTGGGGAATATCCCCTCGTAGAACGACCACAGCACCGAACCCTTGCTGGTGGCGATTTCGCTTGGAAATTTGAATGAAAGCTCCACACCGTCAACAAAGGTCATGTCATCAGGCAGCTCTATCAGTATGCAGTCGTTGGGACCTGCCTTTACAGAATGTGAGCTTCCTTCCGTGGATACAGCCAGATTGACCACCTTGTTTGCCCTGAACGATTGTGCGAACAGGCTTTCCCCGCAAAGTGCAGACAGTAGGGTGAGTAGAGTAAGAATCTTTGGGACCCCGCCCCGGAAACTCCGTTTAAAATCTTCCATATCTATAGGCTATAGCACAAATAGAATATTTTTTCCAGTGAGTTACTCTATTTGACCTGTATGTATTTCTGCGGATCCTGAAGCTCTCCGTTCAGCTTGATTTCAAAATGGAGATGCGGTCCTGTGGAAAGACCTGTCGAGCCAACAAGACCTATGACCTGTCCTGCGGAAACCCTGTCGCCCTTGTTGACCAGTATCTTGCTCATGTGTCCGTAGAGGCTTGTCATGCCCTTGCCGTGGTCCAGAATCACATAGTTGCCGTAGGTGTAGTCCATCGCGATTGCAGAGACGACCGTACCGCCCTTGCATGCGTGGATTTCGGTTCCAGTTGGGGCCGCCATGTCGATTCCCTTGTGCATGAGCCATTTTCCGCTGATTGGACTGACCCTCATCCCAAATGGGGAGGTGAGTACGCTTTTTGTCAGCGGCAGCGTTAGTCCGGGGTCGTAGAGATATGCCCGCTCCGTTGGTGAAAATTTTCCGTCCAGAATAAAATAGAAGTCCCTGCCTGCGATATTGTAGATTGGGTAAAGCTCCTCTCCGTTCTCGTCATGCAGCGGATGCTCCTTTGAAAGCAGAAGGTCAATCGACGTGACTGGGACCGTGGGGATGAAAAGACCGTTGACCGTTGGAAAATACATTGTCTGCCCGGCAATGTTCTCTTCCGTGTTGCTTATTCCATTGAGAGTAACAACCGTGTCTATCCTGAGCGCGGTTCTTGCGGCCAAAGACAGCACATCAAATTTTTCGGTGACGGTGTACTGGTAGATTTTCATCTCGTATGGCCGTCTGCTTGTTATGGCAATGTTGTTCTTCTGGAAATCCGCCTGGTGCTGCTTGAAGTTCGGGTCCTTGTTTTTTGAGTTCAGGCTTGAAATCACCGTGTAGTCCTGAGCGTGGACCGCAATTGCCAGTGCCGCCAACAGTATTGATAAAACTATGCTTCTCTTTTTCATCATTGATTTCCCTTCGCGTTTTGCTTTCTCTTGTTCAGAACCGACGTGGATATTGCGGAAAGCACACCGTACAGAACAAAAGTCGATACAAAAACAACCGCCGCCACTATCCGGTTACTGTTTAGCACCATATAAATGGAAAAAGAAATTCCCCCGGCGACCAGAAGGATTTTCGCAAGACCGATGAAAAACCTTGCGCCGCCTTTTTTTTTGAGCAGGGAGAAAACAAGATAGACCGCCCCGGCAACCAGAAGTCCAAGGACAAACCACGAATAGATTTTTGGAGATGAGGATGCCCATTTCCACAGCGGGAACACAATGCAGACCCCAAGGACCAGACACAGTGCCGCCAGAAGCAGAACCTTTCCGACTATCGAAATGAACTTTCTGTAGCCCTTTGCAATGTTCTTAATCATAAAATCCCCTGAAACTTTTTGTCAGACAAAAAAACAGACCCCTTTTGTCGGGGCCTGAATATCAATCCACCATGCGAAAGGTGGTATTAGTTTTCTGAGATGGCTCCAACTGGACACACAGAAGCGCAAGATCCACAACTCACGCATGAATCCTCGCTGATGACCCTCTTGTCATCCACTTCTGAGATGGCCTCTGATGGACATTCTCCCTCGCAAGCACCGCAGTTGATGCAAGCATCTGTAGCAATCTTGTACGCCATATTGTACCTCGCAAAATTGATTTACTAAAATATAACATTGCAAGTTAAGGCTTGCAAGGGTTTTTGTTTGTTATGTCAAAGAATTAGCTATAGCTAACTATTCAGTCAATCTCTATGCAGACGGGGCAGTGGTCGCTTCCCATTACATCGCTCATTATGGTGCTTGACTTTACGTGGCTTTTGAATCCATCGTTCACGCACAGATAGTCTATGCGCCATCCCACGTTCTTTTCCCTTGCGTGCATCCGGTAGCTCCACCAGCTGTATTGCCCCGGCTCCTGATTGAACATCCTGAATGTGTCGGTGAATCCGTTTGCTGTGAAAAAATCCATCCATGCACGCTCTTCGGGAAGGTATCCGGCGTTCTTTTCGTTTGCCTTGGGATTTGCAAGGTCTATCGCTTTGTGGGCAATGTTGTAGTCTCCGCCCAGCACGATGTTGAATCCTTCCGCAACAAGTGAAGTGCATTTTTTGAACATTGCGTCGCAGAAACCAAGCTTATATGGAAGCCTTGCACCCTCTCCCTGGCTGTTCGGAAAATATGCAGAAATTACCGCAAGATTTCCGAAATAGGCTATGGTCGTCCGTCCCTCGTCGTCGAATTCCGGGATGCCGAGCTTTTCGATTCTGTCCGGCTTTTTTTTCGTGTAGATTGCAGTGCCTGAATACCCGGGCTTTTTTGCCGAAGAAAAAAATGATTCGTATGCAGCCTGATTTCCGAGTGCCTGTGCGAAAAGGGGAGAGTCGTCATCTTCCTGCGCTCCGGGCGAAACCAAGGCGGGACTCAGCTGACCGGGATTTGCCTTCGTTTCCTGTATGCACACGACGTCAGCTCCGCAATTGAGAAGCCATGGTATGAAATCCTTTTTCTCCACGGCCCGAATACCGTTAACGTTCCAAGAAATAATCTTCATGGGCTTTAGCATACTTCAAGATTTTCTGATTTTCAAGTGCGGGGATTATATTCCCGAAAAGTCGGATTTTTTGCGGATTATATTCCCGAAAAGTTGTATTTTTTATGGATTATATTCCCGAAAAGTCGGGTTTTTTATGGATTATATTCCCGAAAAGTTGTATAATTGCGGTGGAGGTGTAAAATGATACAGCGAATGTCCGCGGAAAAAATCAAAAATGCCGCAAAGTCAAAAATTGTCGTTTTGCTTGGTGCTCGTCAAGTGGGAAAAACAACGCTTTTAAAATCACTTTTTGATTCAGATTCCCTCCTGTGGCTGAACGGCGATGAAATTGATGTACAGAATTTGTTTGAAACGATATCCGCGGAACGATTTAAAGCATATTTGGGAACAAAAAAAATTGTCGTCATAGACGAAGCCCAGAGAATTTCAAATATAGGCCTCCGCTTAAAAGTCCTTGCAGATTCGTTGCCGGACATTCAGGTTTATGCAACCGGAAGTTCATCCTTTGACCTTGCGAACAATGTAAATGAACCTCTTACAGGCCGCAAGCGGGAATTCCGGCTCTTTCCCCTGTCTTTTGCGGAACTTGTCAATCACAGCGACTTGCTTACCGAAAAAAGAATGTTATCCCATCGTTTGGTTTTCGGTTCATATCCGGAAGTTGTCACCTCACAGGGAAACGAAATTGAAATCCTGAAGGAACTTTCCCAAAGCTATCTTTACAAGGACATTCTGACTTTTGAAAAAATCCGGCGTTCGGACAGGCTGGTAAAAGTCCTGCAGGCTCTTGCATGGCAGATAGGTTCGCGGGTTTCCTACAGTGAACTTGCACAGACATGCTCTATGGATGCAAAAACCGTAGAACATTACATCAGCATTTTAGAACAGGCGTTCATCGTTTTCAGGCTTGGCGCGTTCAGCAGAAATCTTAGGAACGAATTGAAAAACAGCCGCAAAGTGTATTTTTATGACAACGGAATCCGAAACGCAATAATCGCAAATTTTTCTCCGATAGAAAACCGAAGCGATGCAGGTGCCCTTTGGGAAAACTATGTGATTTCCGAGCGCATAAAAAAAATCGCCTGTGAAGGAAGCTTTGTAAACAACTGGTTCTGGCGCACAAAAGAGCAGCAGGAAGTTGATTATCTTGAGGAAAGGGACGGAAAGCTTTGTGCCTATGAGTTCAAGTGGTCGGACTCAAGCGCAAAAAAAGCCAGGATTCCCCTTTCTTTTTCCAGAGCATACCCGGAAGCCGGTTTTTCTGTGATTAGCCCTCAGAACGTGGAAACTTTTTTGCTATAACTGGCTTTTGATTGATTCTGGAGCCTGTTTGCGGTGATTTTCGGCCTTTTTTTTATAATTCAGCCTGTGGATTGCCGTTACGGAAAATAAATTGTTGACAAAAAAAGATTTTTATGTGTTAATGTAGATAAGCGGATGCGACGAAAATCGTTTGTTTCCGAGGTAGAACATTTCATGGCAGTATTGCTTGGTCAAAAGCAGTTTGATTTATATTCCCAAAGTACATTAGTTTTTAACGTTTGATTCTTGCGGTATGTATGCGGAATGTGTTTTTGTTCCTATTAAAAACTCCCATTTTAATTTTTTACGGGAGATTCTACATATAATATGAATGGAGAAAATTGAATGGCATTTACTAAACGCCGGACAGCAAGCCCCGATGCGGAAAGTTCCGAACTTAATTCTGCTGTTGATGAATCCCAGACCGAAAATTCTGGTGCCGAAACGGATTCCACAGAGTCCGCCGATGCGAAGACCGATGAGGCCGTCGTAAAACCAAGGCGTAGAAGGGTTGTCAAAAAGACGGTCCCAGCCGATGAAACCACCCCGGTCGCGGAGCAGCCGACACAGGAAGCCAGTGCGGAATCCACCCCGGCACAGTGCAGTTCGCCCGCACAGACATCGGAGCCGGCACAGGACAGCACCCAGTCTCAGGAGACGCAGACAGCCCATTACACTTCCGAAAGACAGGAAAGACCAACCCAGTACGAAAACGGTGGACACTACCAGGGCCGCCGCTACAATAACTACAGCAACTACAGAAACGGAAACCGCCGCTACAACAACTACAGAAACAGCAACTACGAAAGAAACGCGCAGGCCAGAATGGAAGCTGTGGAGGCCGACCAGAGAATCGAAAATCCCGAGGAATATGAGTCAAAGCCACGCCTGCAGATAAACGACCTGACAAAGATGAGCATGCCGGAGCTTAGGGAACTTGCCACCCAGTACGGAATTGGAGCTGACGATTTGGCCCCAATGAAAAAGCAGGACCTCATTTTTTCAATACTGAAGGCTCACACGGAGCATGGCGGAATCATTTTTGCGAGCGGCGCGCTTGAGATTCTTCCTGACGGATATGGATTTTTGAGAAGCCCCCAGAACTCATATCTGCCGGGACCGGACGACATCTACATTTCGCCAAGCCAGATAAGGCTTTTCAACCTGAAGACCGGCGACACAATCTACGGACAGACCAGAAGTCCCAAGGAAGGCGAGAGATTCTTCGCGCTCCTGAGGATAGAGTCCGTAAACTACGATCCGCCACACGTTGCCCAGACCCGCATTCCTTTTGAAAACCTTACGCCTCTGTATCCCAACGAAAAGCTGCATCTGGAGACAGTGAGCACCGAACTTAGCACAAGAATTGTTGACCTGTTCGCGCCAATAGGAAAGGGCCAGCGTCTGTTGATTGTCGCACCCCCGAAGGCCGGAAAAACAATCCTCATGCAGAAGATTGCGAATGCCATAACCGCAAACAATCCCGAGGTCTACCTGATTGTTCTTCTGATTGACGAGCGTCCGGAGGAAGTCACCGAGATGGAGAGGAGCATCAAGGCGGAGGTCATCTCATCAACATTCGACGAGCAGGCCACAAGACATGTCCAGGTTGCGGAGATGGTTCTGGAGAAGGCAAAGCGTCTTGTCGAGCACAAGAGGGATGTAGTCATTTTCCTTGACTCAATCACACGTCTTGCGCGGGCGTACAACCAGACAGTGCCGACTTCCGGAAAGGTCCTTAGCGGTGGTGTCGATTCAAACGCTCTCCACAAGCCGAAGAGATTTTTCGGTGCCGCAAGAAACGTGGAGGAGGGTGGCTCCCTTACCGTAATCTCGACCGCGCTGATTGAAACAGGAAGCCGCATGGACGAGGTTATCTTTGAAGAGTTCAAGGGAACCGGAAACAGCGAGATTGATTTGGACAGAAAGCTTGCCGAGCGCAGACTCTTCCCTGCAATCAACATCAAGAAATCCGGCACAAGAAAGGAGGAGCTTCTCCTTACCGAGAATGAACTTCAGAAGATTTGGATTCTCCGCAAGGTTCTGAACCCGATGGAGGACGCGGACATCCTGGAGCTTATCATGGACAAGATGAAGAAGACCAAGGACAACGATGCCTTCCTTCTTTCCATGAACACAGGTTCAGCCGCAATGGATTGACAAAACCCTTGACCACGGAAAACGAATTCTATATAATATTTTTACCTCATTTTAAATGGGGAAAATCAATACTGAACATCTTGTGATGTTGACTTGATTGTTAACGGTAAGGGAATAATACACCGATTCTGCCAGTCGGATGTAGGGCTGACCGGGCTTTCTTCAATATCGGGCAAGAGACAGGAGCAATTATGAAAAAGGGAATCCACCCTGACTACAAGCTGACAAAAATCACCTGCGTGTGTGGTAATGTCATTGAGACCCGTTCAACAGTGGAGAACATCCATGTTGAAATCTGTTCAGCCTGCCATCCGTTCTTCACTGGAAAGCAGAAACTTGTTGATACAGCAGGACGCATTGACCGCTTCAACAAGCGTTACGGTATGGGCACAGAGAAGAAGGCTGAAGAAAAATAAGGTCTTGTTTCTTAAGTATCCCTCTACCGCGGCAAGTAAAAGGTTATTTAAGCTAAGATTTTATTTTGCAAGGAGCAAAAAATGGCAACAAGAAGAAATCCACGTTTCAAGGAATGTAGAAGACTGGGTGTAAACGTTTGTGGACATCCAAAGGCAATGAATAGAGCTAACGACCCTGCTTTCAAGAAGACAAAGAAGACCTCCGAGTATGGTCTCCAGTTGATTGAAAAGCAGAAGGTAAAGGCATACTATGGAATCATGGAGCGCCAGCTGGTCCGCTACTTCGACCTTGCTTCAAAGGCTGAGGGAAAGACAGGTGCTGCTTTGATTTCTATCCTGGAGTGTCGTCTTGACAATCTGGTTTACCGCCTTGGATTCGCAAACTCAATCCGCATGGCACGCCAGATGGTAACACACAGACACTTCCTCGTGGACGGAAAGAGAGTTGGAATCCCTTCATTCAACGTGAAGGTTGGCTCAACAATTTCCATGGTTGAAAAGTCACGCAAGAACGAACAGTTCAAGAAGTGCTTCTTTGACCACAACGCTGCACCTCTGGAGTATCTGGAGCGCGATGTTGACAATTTCACCGGAAAGCTGGTCAGCTATCCACAGCGCGAGAAGATTCCTGTGGAAATCAATGAGCAGATGGTCGTTGAATACTACTCAAAGTAGTCCAAGGCAATAGACCTGAATATACACCCCATTGTGGTGTGGAGGCTTCCCTTCCTTTGTTGGAGGGGAAGTTTTTTTTATGCGCTGTTCTATTCCAGTTCGTTTTGGATGCCGTGCTTGAAAAGTCTCAAATCCTGTATGCGGTAGGTCATGGTGGAGTCCAGCTTGTGTGGGTCCTCAACTTTGCTGACAAGTGGAATTGAGAATGCGTAGAAAGCCGGGTCGTATCCCTCGCACTCAATTTCGACCGTGAAGTTGAAGTCCTTTTTTACCTCCGACTTTAGGCTTGCCTCCGGTGCGACCCAGAACGAGTAGCGTCCGTTGTTCTTTTCGTATGTCACGTATGGATTGGACCAGCTGACATCCATCATTGTGGCGAGCTGCCCATCCGCTGTTTTTAGGGTAACTTTTGCGTCCTTCAGAGGCTCGAACGTGGTTCCGTCGAATACGCTTCCGATGAAGGTTGGAAATGTGTAGGTCGGAATCATTGTTTCCCAGTCACCGCTTGCGTTAAGTTTTGCCTTGTTGTGGTATGGCCGCTTGGCTGAGTTGACCATGCGGATTCCCTCTATGCTGAGACGGTCCAAATCTACCATGAGCTGTCTGTCTGAATGGATTTCCGTTGAGTTGTATGTAAGTCCCCGTCCACTGACAACATAGCGTGGCTGTATTCTGTTAAGCACATAGGCGTAGGCATCCAGACGGCAGTTTTCGCAGTCACATTCGAGCCAAGTGTTCTCCTGGTTCTTGATTCTCTCGTACAGCTCGTTTACACGGATAATAACCTGCTCTTCCATTATGTTGTGAATGTTTACCATATCAGCCACCTTCTATCGATTTTCTTTACATTATACCCCACATCTGTGCATTTTGCAAACTTTTTCCATGGTCAGGAACTAAAATCGGGCTAAAAAAAGGAGGGCAGAATTTTCTTCCGTCCTCCTATTTGCTTAAGCCAGTCTGCTGTCGAACAGTTTTTTTACTGTCCGCCGTTCCTTGTGTAAGAGGCTAGACCGCCCTGGAGAAGGATGTCCGCACTGCGCTTTGCAAGGTCGTTCACGGCATTGAAGGTGTAGTCTCCGTCCTTTGAGTGGAGTACAAGCACAAAATCAGTACCGTTTTTAAGGCTTTCGTCGATGTTCTTGATTTCAATGGTGTCGCCGCCGGAAATCTTGTCGTAATCGCCTGGATTCTTGAACGTCATCGGGATGATTCCGTAGTTGATGAGGTTCGCCTTGTGGATGCGCGCGAAGCTCTTTGTGAGGATTGCCCTTACGCCAAGGTACATAGGTCCGAGAGCCGCATGTTCACGGCTGGATCCCTGACCGTAGTTTTCGCCTCCGACGACTATGCAGTTAGCAAATCCTGCATCCTCAGACTTTTTGTAGAAATCCGGGTCAAGGCGTGTGAGCGTGAATTTGCTGATTTCCGGGATGTTTGAGCGGAGAGGGAGGACCTTTGCCCCTGCCGGCATGATGTCGTCCGTTGAAACGTTGTCGGAAGCCTTGAGCCTTACCGGAAGAGTCAGGTTTGCTTCAAAATCGCGGCACTTCGGGCACGGCTTGATGTTCGGTCCGCGGAGGATTTCGACCTTCTGTGCTTCTTCAAGCGGTTTAGGTGCAATGACCATTCCACGGTTCTGTGCGGCTGAAAGAACGTCCTCACTTGAAAGGCGCGGGTCTTTTCCGTCGAGCATTGAAACGCGGAATCCGTTTACGTATGCAGGATCCTCATAGTCAAGGGTCTCCGGCTCAGTGAAAACTCCTGTTATGGCGGCTGCGGCAGCTGTTTCCGGGCTTACGAGATATACGTTTGCATCGGCTGTTCCAGAGCGTCCCTTGAAGTTTCTGTTGAAAGTCCTGAGCGTAACGCCCTCGCTGTTTGGTGCGAATCCCTGTCCGATACATGGTCCGCATGCGCTTTCAAGAATCCTGAATCCGGCTTCGTAAAGGGTCTCAAGAATTCCTGCCTTTGATGCCATGAGGATTGTTGTGCGGCTTCCAGGTGCGATTCCTGCTTCGACTCCCGGTGCAATGTGCTTTCCTTTGACGATTGCCGCAACTGATTCAAGGTCGTCC
Organism: uncultured Spirochaetaceae bacterium; assembly: GCA_902783155.1. Lineage (GTDB taxonomy): Bacteria > Spirochaetota > Spirochaetia > Treponematales > Treponemataceae > Treponema_D. Next base: position 2,282 of record CACZPR010000103.1, on the reverse strand, counting down.
AAAGATGAGTTCGTGCATGAACCGATTACAACCTGTGTGACTGGTTTTCCTGCGAGTGACTTAACCGTGTTGATTACGTCCGGGTTGTGCGGGCATGCTGCAAGGGAACCAAGTTCGTCAAGGTTGATTTTGATGATTTTGTCGTAGGAGGCTCCATCGTCTGCCTTCTGCTCCGTCCAGTCTGCACCGCGTCCCATTGATTCAAGGAAGCTCTTTGTCTTTTCGTCCGACGGGAAGATTGAGCATGTGGCTCCGAGTTCAGCACCCATGTTTGTGATTGTCGCCCTCTGAGGAACCGTAAGATTTTTTACGCCCTCACCAAAATATTCGTATACTGCAAGAGTTCCGCCTTTGACTGTCTCGCGTCTCAAAACTTCAAGGATAATGTCCTTTGCTCCGACACCCTTCCTGAGTTTTCCGGTAAGCTCTACACCGAACACCTTAGGCATTGCAAGATGGAAAGCACCGCCTCCCATTGCAACCGCAACGTCAAGTCCGCCCGCACCGATGGCAATCATTCCGATTCCGCCTCCTGTCGGTGTGTGTGAGTCAGAGCCGAGCAGGGTCTTTCCAGGCTTTCCGAAACATTCAAGATGCACCTGATGGCAGATTCCGTTTCCGGGCCTGCTGAAATAAAGTCCGTATTTTGCAGCAATGGACTGGAGATAGCGGTGGTCGTCCATGTTCTTGAAATCAGTCTGGAGCGTGTTGTGGTCAATGTATGACACGCTCACTTCCGTCTTTACGCGAGGAACGCCGATGGTCTCGAACTGGAGGTAAGCCATTGTACCCGTGGCATCCTGCGTAAGAGTCTGGTCGATTTTGATTGCGATGTCCGTACCGCGTTCGATTGGTTTTCCCGGCTCAAAGTCAAGCGTTCCGGGTATGATGTGCTTCTGGATGATTTTTTCTGCTAAAGTCAGTGCCATTGTTTAGATCCTTCCCCATTTAAAATAAAGTCGCTGATATTTTACTTTGTTGCCCGGTTTTAGACAATAGGTGGGAGGAATATTTGGCATCTCTATTTTATAGGCTGACTATCGCTGTTTTCTTGCGCCTTCCGGATGTGCCTTGTAGAATTCGTTTTTGTCCGCATACATGGCTTCATCCGCAATGTGCATGGAAAGACGGAGGTCCTTGCCGTTTTCATTCCAATGGGAACCTACCGCAAAGCAGACTGGGGAACCGTAACATGTTTTGGCACGAAGCTCCGCAACCTTTGATTCAAAGACATCCTTTGGACATTCCGGTGCAATAACCACGAATTCATCGCCGCCCGCACGGTAGATTTCGTATCTGTCAAAAACTTCGGAAAGGACTTTGCCGGCATTTTTGAGGAGCTTGTCCCCCTCGTCATGGCCGCCTGTATCATTGGCTTGCTTAAGACCGTTCAAATCCGCAAAGATTACGCCGAAAGGAGCCTTGACCGGACGCTCGCCGCTAACGAACATGTCTACGCGGTAGTTCATGGAATTTCTGTTCAAAAGACCCGTGAGCATGTCGATGGTGCTCATGAATTCAAGCCGCTCCACAAGATTGTTGTTGGCAACCTCTGCTGACATGAAAAATGCCGTAAGCTCAAGGAACTCCTTTATCTCGATGATATGGTCGGTGTTGAAATTCGTGAGGAAAACATAGCCGATTATTTTTGCACCCTGAAAAAGAGGCGCGAGAACAAGGCTTTTTACTTCTGCACTCCGGAGCGATTTTGTCCAAATCGGATTGATTTTTTCAAGCTCGTTCATGTCGTGCTCGTTTTTTATGATTATTATGTTGTGTTTTTCGACCGTGTCGTACCATGAATCGATTACATCATCGGTGAGTTTGTCCTTGAAATCTTCGATGGTGGCGCAGTCATTACGGAATTTTGCGCAAAGGATGGTAGATTTACCGCGGTCTTTGTCGATAAGCACGAGGCTCCCGCAAAAAGCGTCGGTCTTTTTCTGTATGTCGCTGATTACATTGCTCATGCAGACTGCAAAATCATTAGACTCACGGAGCTTTATGCAGGACTGGATTACAAAAGCGGCAGAATCCATGGAGATTTTTGACATCCTCTCAGGCTCTGAATTTTTAGTGAACTCAAAGAAAAAGATAAAATAATGTGTGTTCCCCTCATCGACATCTTTTGAAAGGGGAATGTACGTGGCGTCAGTCCAAAGCCCAATGGTTTTAGTGTCAACATAGGAATGGAGGTGCTGTTTTTTGACCGCACAACGGTAGCAGAAATCCTCAAAGTTAAGCTCTTTGGGAACAAGCTCGGAGTAAAGCATGTTGTCGTA
>CACZPR010000102.1 GCA_902783155.1 uncultured Spirochaetaceae bacterium | reverse complement strand
TAAATGCAACACATGAGCGGGTCCCAGTTGACGGCAAAAAACAGGAATTCTTCCCCAATGGGGCCCCTTCCTATTTTTTGCCTACGTCCCACTCCTGTGTTGCATAAAACCATTGTTTCTGTCATGCCGAAGCCCTCTTTTATAAGTAGGTAAAATCCATTATAATAGTCCGCTATGAGTGACTCAAAGAAAACAGAAGTAAATGAAGATACACTGGAAAAACTTTTGTATCTTTCCCGGCTTTCACCAGAAAGTACAGACATGGCAACCCTAAAAAAGCAGGTTGATGATATTGTTGGGTATTTCGACATACTTTCAAAATACGATGACAGCGAGAACCCATACGACGCATACCCCACCACAAAGGCTGACTGTCTCCGCGAGGACGAGATTGTGGCAGGTCTTGAAATGCACGACGTTAAGAAAATCAACGAGGGGAACTTCCTTGACGGATATTTCCAGGTTCCGAAAGTTCTTGGGGAGGGTGCGTAATGCAGACTATAGAACAGGCAGTTGAAGCCCTTAAATCAGGAAAAACTACAAGCCTGAAGCTGGTTCAGGATTCAATAGACACATTCGAGGCGGACAAAAAATCTGCTCTTCCCCTTAACGCTTTCATTGAGATGTACGACGATGCGGCATCCCTTGCAAAAGCGGCTGACGAAGAAATTTCCAAGGCCCGCGCTGAAGGAAAGATTGACGAGCTTTTTGAAAAGAAACCTCTTCTTGGCCTTCCGTTCGCAAACAAGGACAACATCTCAGTGCGCGGAAAAAAACTCACCTGCTCATCAAAGATACTTGACGGATATGTGGCTCCGTACAACGCGACCGTAATCAACCGTCTGATGGCTGCCGGTGCAATTCCGCTCGGACGCTGCAATCAGGATGAGTTCGCAATGGGTTCTTCAACCGAATATTCATCTTACGGTCCTACAAGAAACCCAATCAACAGGGAATATGTTTCAGGCGGTTCATCGGGTGGTTCAACTGCTGCCGTTGCCGCAAACCAGGCTCTTTTCGGATTAGGAACCGAAACCGGTGGCTCCGTGCGTCTTCCGGCTTCATACTGCGGAATCTACGGTCTTAAGCCGACTTACGGTGTCTTGAGCAGATGGGGTGTAGTGGCATACGGTTCATCGCTCGACCAGGTGGGAATCCTTGGACACAGCCCAAAAGACATTGCGCTTCCGCTTTCGGTTATGAGCGGCGTTGATTTTTATGACGACACATCAGCAGACCTTCCTGAATCAGAAAGCCTCAAGAACCTCAAGGCATATTCGGCAGAGGACTTTTCAAAGCTCAAGATTGCAATCCCCAAGCAGTTCCTTGAAAGCAAGGGTCTGGATCCTGAAGTCGGAAAGGTTTTTGAAGAGACCAGGGCATGGTTTGAATCAAAGGGCGCAAAAATCGATGTAGTGGACCTTCCTGTTTTGGAGGCTTCAATCGCTTCCTACTATGTAATCGCACTTTCAGAGGCAGCGTCAAACCTGAGCCGCTTCGACGGAATACGCTACGGTGCAAGAATCGACAACAGCAACGGTTACGACCAGCTTTATGTTGACACGCGCTCTGCAGGATTCGGTCCCGAAGTCAAACGAAGAATCATAATCGGAAACTACGTGCTTTCTGAGCAGTTCTCCGGCGACACATACAAAAAGGGGATGTCCGTCCGTGCAAGAATCCAGCGTGACGTTGCGGAACTTTTCAAGTCATACGACCTGATTCTCTGCCCCACATGCCCTACTCCGTCATTCAAGCTCGGCCAAAAAGTCGATGATCCGCTTGAAATGTATCTGAGCGACCTCTTCACCGTTTTCGTGAACCTTGCAAGAATCCCGAGCATCTCCGTTCCATGCGGAAATACAAAGGGTAACGAGCCTATGCCGGTCGGAATACAGTTTGCCGGACAGATGTTCAGCGAACCGAAAATCCTCAGCATTGCACAGGCTTGGGAAGAAGACCACCCAGGATGCGGAAGCCCGGTAAAGGAGTAAGAACGATGGCAATAGATAGATACGAAATTGTAATAGGATGCGAAATCCATACTCAGCTTTTGACCAAGACAAAGGCGTTCTGTGCGTGCGAAAACCGGTACGGAGGTATGCCGAACACAAGGGTATGCCCCGTGTGCCTTGGTCTTCCGGGTGCGATGCCGAGAATCAGCAAGGGATACGTGGAGCTTGGAGCCGTCGCAGGTCAGGCCTTGAACTGCAAGATTGCGCGCTTCACAAAATTTGACCGCAAGCACTATTTCTACCCGGACCTTACCAAAGGCTACCAGATTACACAGTACGACATTCCGCTCTGCACCGACGGACACGTTGACCTTCCGATGCACAAGCTGCCGAAAGACCAGCAGATGGGGGGCGAAAACTTCCGTCCGAAGAATTTCATCGGTGAGGACTGCATACTTGAAAACGGAAAGTACCGCCGCGTCAGGGTCGAAAGAATCCACCTTGAAGAGGACGTAGGTAAGTCACTTCACCTCCAGGGCGCACACTCTTACATCGACTACAACCGCTCGGGAACACCGCTCATTGAAATCGTCACGAAGCCTGACATGAGCTCACCGGAAGAAGCGGCACTCTTTATGGAAACCGTTCAGGAAATCCTCCGCTATGTTAAGGTAACAAACGGAAACCTTGAAGAAGGAAACATGAGGTGCGACGCAAACATCAACCTGAATGTCTGGGAGGACGGAAAACTCTGGCACACACCGATTTCCGAAATCAAGAACCTGAACTCGTTCCGTGTGATCCGTGACGCATGTACATACGAAGCAAAAAGACAGCTTGAGGAATTCATCAACGACAGGCAGGAATTCAACCCCGGATTCAAGGTGACTATGGGCTGGGACGAAGAAAAGGGTCAGACGGTCGTTCAGCGTACAAAAAACTCTTTCGTAGATTACCGCTTTGTCGTGGAACCGGATATCAAGCCGTTCTCCGTAAGCGAGGAACTGATTTCACGTGCGGCTGAAAAAGTCGGCGAGCTTCCCGAGGCAAAACGCAACAGGCTCAAGAAGGAATACAAGCTTTCGGACTTCGACGTGGAGACTTTGACAACCACGCGCGAGCTTTCACTCTGGTTCGAGGAGGCCGCAAAGGATGCCAAGGACGTAAAGAAAGTCGCAAACTGGATTCTGGCTGAACTTCTTGCGGTGCTAAACGAAAGCGGAAAAACCATTTCCGAAATCAGCATAAGTCCGAAACACATCACTTCGCTCGTAAACTGCATCGAGGACGGAAAAATAACGTCGGCACAGGGAAAGGAAGTCTTCTCTGCCATGCTCGAAAGCGGAAAGATGCCGGAAGAAATCATCAAGGAAAAGGGTCTTGAAGTGGTCAGCGACAACAGTGCAATCGAAGCTATAGTCGATTCAGTCATCGCGGCAAACCCAAAGGCCATCCAGGATTTCAAGAGCGGAAAAACGAACGTCGTCGGATGGCTCACCGGTCAGGTCATGAAAGAGTCCAAGGGAAAGGCAAATCCAAAAACGGCGTCTGCTCTCGTTAACCAGAAGCTTTCGGCACTCTAAAAACAGAGTAACGACAAAAACACCAAAGGTCCCATGGATTTTGCTCCGTGGGGCTTTTTTTTCCCCGAACTTATTCAATTTTCCGTCAATAGATGGCCAGATTCTTACGATTATCTTATAATGGAGTGATGGAGAAAGCATAAGCAATGAAGGAAATAGATTTTTTGTCGAACGAAATTTACAGGCGGTACGGATCCGTAACCAGAGCCAGGGGACCTTTTCTCTACACCGCAAAAAACCAGCGTCTTGTGGACATGTTCCAGGAAAACGGACGCGCAATCCTCGGTTGGGGAGGCGGAACAGCTTTCACAATGCTGAAAAATGCGTTGAGCCGTGGGGCCACAGGAAGCTACCATACAGATTTTTCGCATCGACTGAACAAGGCGGTATCCACACTTCTTGGTTCGGAACGCAAAATCTATGTATTCTCGGACAAAAAAAATGCGATGGAGGCCGGACTGGGTGTATGCGAAAACGGAACATCCGTATACAGGCCATGGTCGGACGCATCCGTTGACTGGACAAGTGTTTCCGCCGTGATTCTGGAGCCACCGCTTCCATGGACATCTGGAATCTACATTCTCGCCGTGGAGGACAGTCTGGACATGGAAATCAGGCTGTCAAAAATCCAGGACACGTTCCGCACAAGCTACCTGCCCTCGCCAATAGAGGCCGCGGCTGCAAGGTCAATCTACAATCTAATCCAGGCGTTAAAGGAAAGGGAGGAGAAGGACTGGTTCATCTACGACAAGGCCCTGATTCCTTACTGGGAAAGACGCGGACCATACCTATACATCAGACAGGAGGCAATCAGCAGGGATGATTTTCCAAAATTCCTCTGCCACTGTCTTGACTGCGGGATTGTCATAAATCCATTGTACAGCGGGGCAAGCATAGTTCCTTTCGGCGCGGACAGGGGAGTTTTCACCAAACTGATAAAAAACCCGTTCAAGCCATCCGATAATTGACACATGACACAGCCACAACTTATTCTCTATATAATCAAGCTGGTCCTTGGTGGACTCGCGGCCTTCTTTTCAATAATACTCTGGAGCAGGACAAGGGATCCCGCATGGATGAGCCTTGTGGCTGGAACTGTCATTGGATATGCGGGAATAGTCTACAACATGCTCCTTGATTTCGGGGTGGCCGTGACGACAACGGTGACTGTCTTCGGCATTCCACTGACGACCCTGCTTTTTACTGTCGTTCCTCCCCTTCTTTTCATAATCGCCTTCATAGTGATGATTCACAGGAACAAATAAAAATTTAAAAATTTTCTTGCCAAGTAAAAAAATCCGTGCTAGAATTTAATCAAGTTGATGGAGAAGGACTTCAAAATCAACATGGCGGACTGCGTATGCGGACCGGGGATAAAACTGCTTCCACAGGAGGTTTTCATGGCTAAACAACAGAGGACCATTGGAGTGTTTGTCATTCAGCTGGCGTTGGCGGTGTACCTTATCATAACAGGTCTTTGTCTTGTAACACCACTGGGAAAAAGCATTTCAAGTGAAGAAATCAGGGCTGTCGCGAATCTTTTCAATAATGCAAATCTCGCGAAAGTTATAAGCATTGTAGTTGGAGTTATACTGATTGCCTGCGGAGTCATGTTCGCAATCAAGGCGTTGATTACAGACCTTGGCAAAGTGGACAACCTATTCAAGTACATTACACTGATTATCTGGATTGTCGTTACTGTAATCACTTTAATCAGCTGTTTCGATGACTTCAAGAAAGGCCTTGCCCTGCACTGGCTTTTGGTTCTTGCGAAGAACGCCCTCATAATTGGCGGCATTTTGACAATCAAGAACGGGAAATAGCCGGGCTGACATAACACAAATCAAAAGGACCCTGGAGATTAGCCGTCTTCGGGGTCTTTTCTTTTTCCACCGACGGACTGGACCTCGGACAAAAAACATTCCTCAAGATTTCTGTCCAGACTTCTTCCAAGCCACTCGCTCTCCAGCCTCAAAAAAGCGTCCCTGCTGATATTTTTTGCGCCGTACCTTGCCATGTTGTCCGTGTAGACCTGGCAGTCAATCATCTTTCCGCCGGAAGCCGCGAAAGCCTTGGCAAAAATGACGAACGCCGATTTTGACGAGTCGGGCGACAGAGTGAACATGCTTTCACCAAAAAAGACCGAGCCAATCAGGACACCATAGAATCCGCCGCAAAGTTTTTCCCTGTCCCAGACTTCAAAGCTGTGTGCGAATCCCTTTCTGTGGAACGCGCTGTATGCGTCAACAATTTTCTGGCCAATCCAGGTTCCGTCCTGCCCCTTTCGTGACATCCTGCGGCATCCGTCAATCACTCCGGAAAAATCCTTGTCCATCGTGTAGCTGTAGGGCGTGTGCTTCAAAAATTTTTCCATGGATTTCCCAATGTGAAGGTCCTTCATCTGTATGCAGAAACGTGGCTCCGGACTGTGCCAAACAACAGGCTCCCCGTCATCCTCGCTGAACCACGGAAACACCCCCTGCATGTAGCCCGAATAAAGAAGCTGGAGCGGTAAATCCTCCGTCACAAGACAGATTCCCCTGCGTGGTTTTGGAAACTCCAGAATGAAGCTTGGGTCCAGTTCGTCATTTTCCATTGGACTTTTTCTCCGGGAAAGCGAACACAATTTTTTCCTCGCCCGATTCCGCGGACACATCGACACTTACGGACCCACCATGCTCAAGCCTTCCGAAAAGCACTTCATCAACAAGGGGGGTCGCCACAAGGTTTTCGGCAGTCCGGGCAATGTTCCTTGCTCCAAATTCCCTGCTGTAGCCTTTTTCCGAAATAAAATCCACGGTCCTGCGGCTGAATGTCATGCGGATTTTTTTTGCCGAAAGCCTTGCCGCAATCTTCTTCAGTTCCTTTTTCGCTATGTCGCCGACAATCCTCCGGTCCAGCTGTGAAAATGGGACCACCGCATCAAGACGGTTACGAAATTCAGGGGAAAAAGCCTCCTCCACCGCACGCATAACTGTCGCCGTATCATTTTTTGCTGACGGGATGCCCGAAGAAAAACCGACGGACAGTTTTCCCATTTCCCTTGCCCCGGCATTGCTCGTCATTATGATTATGCAGTTCCTGAAATCCGCCTTATTTCCCTTGGCATCGGTCAAAGTTCCGTAGTCCATAACCTGAAGGAGTATGTTAAAAATATCCGGGTGCGCCTTTTCGATTTCGTCCAGAAGAATTATCGAGTGCGGCCTCATTCGGACGGCGGAAGTCAAAAGTCCCCCCTCCTCAAATCCTACATAGCCCGGCGGGGAACCAATCAGTCGGCTGACGGTGTGCTTCTCCTGGTACTCGCTCATGTCGATTCGGACAAGGTTTTCCTTAAGCTCGGACGCAAGAACCTTTGTAAGCTCCGTTTTTCCGACACCCGTTGGACCAACAAAAAGAAATGCAGCCTCTGGACGCTCCGTGTCGCGGTAGCCTGCCCTGGATTTTTTTACGTTCGACACGACAAGGGAGACCGCCGCATCCTGCCCAAAAATCTGGGAGAGAATGTTTTTTTCCAGGACGCGAAGCCTTTCACCCTCGCCAACATCAACATCCTCGACCGGGACACGCGCAATCTTCGACGCAACCTTTTTGACAGTGTCCACGCTGACCGGGACCGTTTTTTTCGTTTCCCCAAAACCAAGCTCGCTCCGATGGATTTTTGTGTAGGAGCCAGCCTCGTCAATCAAATCAATCGCCTTGTCGGGAAGATTTCTGTCGGGCAGCAGACGCATTGAAAGATCCAGAGCAGAGGCCAGGACTTCCTTTGAATATTTCACGCCATGGAATCCGCCGTACTTTGGGGCAAGACCCTGCAGGATTTTTAACGCCTCGTCCCTGGATGGCTCGGAAATCTCAATCACCTGGAAACGCCTTACGAGCGCCCTGTCCTTTTCAAAATATTTTTTGTAGTCCTCGGGTGTGGTCGCACCAATGCAGCGGATTTTCCCGGAGGCAAGAAGAGGCTTCAGAAAACTTGCGGCATCAAGGCATCCTTCGGACACAGCGCCCGCGCCAACAATCGTGTGGATTTCATCAATAAAAAGAATGGCCCGTTCCTTTTTTTGAATCTCGTCGCAGACTTTTTTTATTCGCTCCTCGAATTCTCCACGGTATCTTGTTCCAGCAATCATCCCGGTCATGTTAAGCGAATAGATTGTGAAATCCTTCAGCACATCCGGAACCTCTCCCTTGACAATCTTCAGCGCAAGTCCCTCGGTTATGGCCGTCTTTCCAACCCCCGGCTCGCCAACATGGAGCGGATTGTTTTTTGTCCTTCGGCACAAAGTCTGGATGGTGCTTTCGATTTCATCCTCGCGGCCAACCAGAGCGTCAATCTCCCCGGCACCAGCCTTTTCGTTCAGGTTGACCGTATATTTTTCAAGATACTTTTTTTCGGCAGCAGAAAATCCATCCCCGCCATCCGGAAACATGTCGATATCATCCAGGTCGCCAAAAGGAAAGCTGTCGGGATACATGTCGGGGTCAAAATCATCGTCAGGGTCGGAGTCCACCGGGAAACGCTCGTCGCTGATTTTCTCAATCAAACTGAGACGGTCCGCCCCATATTTTTTCAAGAGGTACGAGCAGTAGAGATTTTTTTCATCGAGCATACTGACAATGACATCCTTGATTTCAACAAGCTCCTTCTGTGCAGACGCGCACTGGGTAAAGGAATTGTCAAGAACGTCCTGCAGACCAACGGTCATCATCGGCTCGTAGTCCATCTTGTCGGTCTTTTTTTCAGGCATGGCCACCATCGGGATGCTCTTGTGGATGTACTCGTCAACATCGGCGGAAAGCTCCAGAATGTCAATACCGGACTCCAGAAGAAAATCGGCGGTGTCGTAATCATCAAGGAAGGTTTTCAGAAGATGCTCCGGGGTGACAAACTCGTGCCTCATCAAAAATGCGGAAGAAAACGCGATGTCCAGCTTTCTTTTAAGCTTTTTGTCCATGTCCATAGAATCAGGCTTCCTCCAGCTCGCATCGCAAAGGGAATCCCTCGCTCCGTGCCATGTTGATTGTCATGTTCCTGCGTGTGGCGGCAATGTCGTAAGCATAGACACCAACCACCGCGCGGCCAGTCTTGTGGACGGACTCCATTATCTTTACAGCATCGGGCCTGTCCTTGTGGAAAACTTTCATCAGAACATCGACAACGAATTCCATTGTGGTGTAGTCGTCATTGAAAAAAATGACCCTGTAGTTTGAGGGCGGACGAAGTTCGGGAAGCTCCATGACACTTCCGCGTCCAGAAAATTCTGTCTTTTTAGCCATGCCGGTCCTCCGTCAGTTTGCAAGTTTCAGAGGAATCTTTCCCTGCGCCTCGATTTCACCGTTCAGGACCCCCCACATTGCGGAGAATGAATAGGATGAATACGAGTAGCCGCATATTATGGAATCCACCCAGTCGAATCCGTTTAGAACATAGACCGGGGAAAGCACCGAAAAGATTATGACCTTCTTGTTGAGCGACCTGAGCCTCTGTGCAAGATTCGCCGAAGCCCAGTCGTACACCGCAATAACAATGGTGTCGTAGTTTCTTGCGACCGCCACCAGATTCTGAACGTCCCAGCTTCCTTCATCGTCCGAAAGGTCGTAGCTGAACGAATATGTCTTCGCACCCTGGTAACGTGTGGTTCCGCCCTTGAAAAAGTCACTGAAGGGCCCCGCAATCAAAATTCTTTCACCCTCGGCAGGACGGTATGGGAAAGAGTCTCCCTGCTTGTACAGGGAAACGGACCTGCATGCCTGGTCAAGGAAGAATGCCTGTCCCTCCTTGTCCGGGATGTATTTTGAAAGCTTGTTCTCGTCCGGATAAAGTGGAGCGGCGTTGTCGCTTTTGAAGTAAAGCATCTTGTGGTAGATTACATTGTACGCGGAATCCTTGACCCTCTGCCTGAACTCAGGAACATTTCTCATGCGCTTGACGTTTTCGGTCCAGAGTGCGCTCGCAAGGGGTGCGGTGGTTGAGGAAAGAACAATGTCGTTGCCAGCCTCTATGGCCATTGTCACCGCCTCGGAAAGGGACCCGGCAAAAAGGATTGCGCCGTTCATCATCATGTCGTCCGTAATCACAAGACCGGTGTAGCCAAGCTGCTTGCGGAGAATATCGGTCAGCATGAATTTTGAAAGACTCGCAGGAGTTCCGTCGGTCTCAATCAGCGGGAACGAAAGATGTCCGCTCATTATTGATGGAATCCCAGCCTTAATCAGGGCCTTGAACGGAACAAGCTCCCTGTTTTCAAATGTCTCCATGCTTATGTTGATTTCGGGAAGCCGCCCATGGCTGTCAAGACCAGTGTCCCCGTGTCCCGGAAAATGTTTTGCGGTCGGAATGACACCCGCGTCGATGGAGCCCTGAGTAAAAGCCTCTCCCAGAATGCCGGCATCCTTCGGGTTTTCGCCAAACGAGCGTGGTCCAATGACGGTTGAATCCAGATTTGAGTAAAGGTCCACCGTGGGGGCAAAGTTCATGTTGATTCCAAGAGCCTTGATTTCCCGGTTGATATAATAGGAAGAATAGTAAGCGTCGTATGGATAGCCGGACGAACCGATTGCCATGTTTCCCGGTGTGACAGAAGTTTCGCCCTTGACATGCCTGATCCATCCACCCTCCTGGTCCGTTGCGACAAAAAGGGGTATCTTGTATTTTCTTGAGGCCGCCTCGACCTGGACTTCCTTGACCGAACGCGCGACCTGCTTCAAATCCGCCGTGTTCCATCCAAAGACCTTGACGCTGCCAAGACCCCTGTCCTGGACCCACGCCTTGAGAAGGTCACTTGGTTCCGCTCCCGCCCATCCGAACATCAGAATCTGGGACAGAAGCTCCTCGTCGCTCATGCGGTCAACAATGGCCTGCGACAGAATCTCGCTGTCGTAGTCGCTCCAAAATGTTATGTCTTCCGGAAGACTTGCGGCGGCAACTGAGCGGCTCTGCTCATCCGACTGGGACCAGAGCGGGAGCAAAGAAAAAAGGACTATAAAAATCACCACGACAGAGCGGGGAACATGAAATTTCTTTCCAGTTTTTTTGTTTTTCATCACATCCAGCATTATAATCAATTTGGCTAAAAATTTAAAGACGTGGCAAGCGAAACGGAGACCGGGGAGGAGCCTGAGATTTTGTGCGGATAAAAATTGACCGTAGCACCGATTGACGCAAGGACCTGTGGATTAGCAAGCGCACCAGTGTTCACAGTACACTGCAGGAGTCCGGTCAGACGGATTGTGTCCGACCAGATTAGATTTTTTGAAGAAAAAAGTCGTTCCGGCGCATTCAACGCGTTCACCCCGCCGCTGGAGTCCAACATTCCGAAGACGTATGAAACTGTCGCGACAAGACGGTTGAAATAAAGAGGAAAGACCGGCGGTCCCTTTTGGATTTCCCAGTCCGCAAGCATCAGTGTGGCGTATCCACCAAAAACCTGTGTAATGGATGGCGCAAGCGAAAAACAGAAGGACGCAGGAAGATTGTATGTCACAGGTCCAACACAGTCCACCGGAATCAGCCTTGGGATTTTTGCAATAAGCGACGGAAAGACATGCACGTAGTTGACAAGGTTTTCAAATCCACCGTCCACTCTGTTCAGATTCAAAAAATCCATGCTGCCAAGAAGGAAAAACGAAAGCCGCTCAAATTTTCCCTGCCCGGTCTTTTGTGAAAAACCAATCTGCGCGGAAAGATGGTCGCGGAAGGTCAAAAATTTTCTGTCGGCGGTATATGAACTGTCGCGTCCATAAAAAACAAGGGCCTCGTTTTTGAACGCAAAAAAACCGGTCCCGCCAAGCATTACCGTGGACGAAAGCTCCGAGTCAAGCGAAGACTGCATGTATCCGGCTGAATCAAAGGCGGTCTGGAAAGTGAAGGCGTATTTTAAAACATCCGAGTCGGCTCCGCCAGAAATCTTCGCGGTAAATCCAGCCTCAAACGACGGGTCCTGGAAATACCTGAACACCCCGACTCCCGGATTTACGCCCGCCATAATCTCCAGCTGTATTCCGTCCCATGGATTTCGGGAGACATAGGAAAGCCCGGGGAAAAAAATCTGTGACTCGCCGTCTCCATAGATTGAATAGACAGGCACGGACGAAAATGGAAACACGGTCCCCTTCTCCAGTCCACCGTAATACTTTTTTGACAGCGCATCCAAATCTGAAGTGACAGGATTTTTTTCACCGAAGACCCTCGTGCGGATTTTTGCGGATTGATTTTCAAAAGAAAATGCGCCAACATCGGCCACAAGGATTTTGTTTTCCGTGACAAAGTTCCCCAGATGCGCAAAGGATTTTTGATTCCCAATCGACACAGGAAAATACACGCCGCCCGAAAGATCCGAATCCATAAGCAAAAGTTCCGCCCCACCGTCGGAAAGCTTTGCAAGACCAAGACGCGGGAAAGTGTCCCTTGCCGCCCATGAAAAAAGCAGCCTTGAACCACAGTCCGAAGAGTCGAACGAAAGATTCCTTGCAGAAACTCCCTCGCCAAGCTCAATCTCCATGGCCGAAAATTCGTCCCCGTCCTGGAGCAGATTCGCGACACAAAGCGACCAGAGGGCACCGCCCTTCAAAAGAAAAGCGACCCTGCCCGAGCCGGAATCCACCGGGGAAAAAACCATTTCTGTAGAAGCAAAAGCATAGGAGCGGACAAAATCAAAAGAAACAGGGGTCCCGGATCTGTTCGTGGCAATCTTCCAGACCGAAAGCGAAAATTTTCCGCCACAGGTCTTTACCGCGGCAAGATATTTTTCTCCATCAACATCAAGCACGGCGGCATCCCTCAGCGAAAGTTCGGGAACAAAAGCCATGCGTCCGCTCTCCATGTCGTAAACACAAACCTCGTTGCGGGTGGTCCCATGGTTTGTCTCCATGCGTGAGACAGCAAGATAGCGTCCGTCGTTTGAGAATTTAATAGAAGAAAGTCCTGTAAGCGAAAAAAGTTTTTTTGGTCCACCAATGCCGCCATCCACCGTGCGTGCAAAAAAAGCGGACGAAGATTCAATCCACGCAATCCCGTCCCGGCTCGATGT
>CACZPR010000101.1 GCA_902783155.1 uncultured Spirochaetaceae bacterium | reverse complement strand
TCTCTAAAATAAAGCTTTCCCAAAAAGAAAGCTTAGGGAGTTTTTTTTTGCGAAAACATATTGACTTTATCGGCCTTATATGTGTGGCAATATTTAAAAACTGGACGTCATTTCAACAACTAAATCCCATTCTTCTCCGCAAATGTTCTGTAGCTTTCGGTCTGCTTCCATCCGTAGATAAATTCTATCATGTACTGCTGAATGTCGGCGAACCATTTTTTCTGGAGCAGGCAGGCGTTCTTTCCGATGTAACGGAAGTGCCAGCTCTCCCATCTGAAGCCGGTCACGTCCTCGTGGTCCTGGGGGAATGAAAGCGACCATCCGTATTTGTATGCGTTGGCGTAGACCCATTTTCCCTGCTTGGTGTACGCAAAGTCGTTCGAGACTGAACCGAAGTCCACCGCAACTCCAAGCTGATGCTGGCTTGTTCCTGCCCTTGCTGATTCACGTTCGGCTTCCTCAAGTCCGTCCACATCGACCCAGTGCTGGAAAAGAGACTTCTGGTATGAGTAAGAGCGGTACGCGGATGAAACGGAAATCTGGATTCCTTCCTTGCGCGCAGCCTCCCCCATTTCGGAAAGAGCGTCGTAGGCCTCCCTTCTTAGCTGCATTCCATTTTTGTTCACGACGTATGCGTTGTTGTTCTTAAGCTCCACCAAATCCTTTGGCTCGTAGACGGAACCATCGTCCTCCGCTACAAAATGTGTCTTGTCAATCAGATAGTAAAGCGAAATGTCGTTCCTGGAATTGTTTTTCTCATCAAGAAGGACAGTCTCCAAATCAGAAAGAAAAGCATCGTAGTCCTTTTTCTCAATGGAAACCTCGCCCCGGAATCTTTTGGACATTTTTGAAAGAACCTTGTCCAAATCGTCATGCCTTGAATCAACAGGTACCGGTGGAGATTTTTTTGCTACTACAGTTGCAGCGGCCCCACCCTCAGAAAGCGCATGGCCGTTTTTAAATTCCTGTCCGCCCACAGCTGCCGTCCCGCTTCCATTTTTTTTGGGTGCGCATGAAAAACACACAAGAGCCGCACAGGCCATAGAAAAAAGGGGCGCGCACCATTTTTTACGAAACATCTGAGACCTCCGTAATCGCGTGGATTACATCAAAGACTTCCAAAAATCCTGTCCTCTCAAGTGCATGGCGGGCGGCTTCGGAAGGATTCATTATAAAAAGTTTGTTCCCATTTTCCTGTCCATCGTTGTAGCCCGCAAGGATTATGCCCACCCCGGAAGAGTCAACCGAGATGACCTTGGACATATCGAGAACGACGTTTGAATCAATAATATAGCGGTAGACCTTCTCCTGGAAATCTCCCAGAGTGTACGCGTTGATTGCGCCGGAAAGTTCCAGAAGCATATAGTTCGGTCCAATTTTTTCATATATCGTAAGCTGGTCCATAGTTCCCCCTATTTCGTGTCCTTGGATACGTCCATCTGCTTAATGACAAGAACAGTGTAGTCATCCTCCAGCGCCTTTGACGAAAATTCCTGAAGGTTTTGGTAGATGAACTGTCCCATCTTGTCCGCGGGATAGGATGCGTTCTCCATAATCTGAGACTGGACACGGGTTTTTCCGTAGCTCTCGCCGCGCAGTGATTTTGCCTCAATCAGACCGTCGGTACATGCAAGTATTATGTCGCCGTCCGCAATCTTGACTTTCTTCACACGGATGAGATTGCTTATGTCCTTTGCGAATCCAAGAACATGGCCCTCGCCCTGGATTTCGATTACGTTGTTGTAGAGCCTTGTGTACATGAACAGAGCCGGCGCACCACAGTTGATATAGTAGAGGGTGTCCGTGGCAAAATCGATTATGCCGAACAGTCCGGAGAAGAACGTTCCCTTCGGAAGTCCAGTGCGGATGAACGAGTTGGTCTTTTCGACAAGCAGCTTGAAGTCCTTCGTCTCAGCAAGGTTCGTGCGGATTACGGATTTCAGAATCACCATGCTCATTGATGCCGCGATACCCTTTCCGCTCAATGCACCGATTACAAACATGTGCCTCGTGTCGTTCAGGCGAATCATGTCGATGAACTCACCACCGATGTTGTGCGCAGGAACCATGCGGTAGCCGCAGTCGAGCTTCGGATTGGAGATGTAGTCCATGTTCTCCTGGATGGACGTGATTATCTGGCTTGACATGCGGATTTCACGGTTGACCGTTCCAACGACGGATTCGTTCATCATGTTCTTCATGTAGTAGCCGACCACAAAGAACGTTGAGTAGAGCTTTGTGAACACCTTGTAGTCGTAGCTGTTGTAAGGGTCGCCGCTGGTCTTCGGTCCAAGGAAGATTGCGCCAACTATGCGTCTTCCCTCATTCAGAAGTATGAAGGAGTCCGCCTTGTTTTCATCAAGCATCTGGAGCAGGGAATCCTTTACCTCCTTAACCTGGTAGTCCTTTTCGATAAAGCTCCTGAGGACTATCGAATGTTTTATGTTCAGGAGCACGTCGAATCCGGTCTGGTCGATTGGGACTGCAATCTTCTCCTCGTCGTCAACAGTCTCAAGGAAACCTGTTCCCGCGTCGATTGCGATTCTAAGTGACGATGCCTCGACATATTTCTTGAAAGCATCCTTCACGGTATTCTCTATGTCCTCGGATTTTTCGCCGAAGTCGATTGAGGTAAGAATCTCGGTAAACGGCTTCTCATATTTTCCGTCGCGAAGGATTCCCACAGTCGAAAGACGCATGTTCAGGAATGTCCACACGGCAAGGACGATTGTGCTTACAACCACACACGCAATGAAGAAAGCGGCGTTCCTCTCCTGCATGGAAAGATAGATGATGCAGAATCCACCGGCAATCAAAAGTGCGGGCGCGACATAGAAAATCAACACGCGCAGGGATGTTCTCTGGACGAGCTTCCTTCCCCAAATCTGTGAGTTCGCGGCGGAATACACAAGCCCCATCAGCTCAGGGACAAGCGAAAGCACGAATATGTTTCTGAGGCTCGGCTGGTAGATTGACCCGAACATCAAAAGGGCGAAAAGAATCCACGTGACGACAACACCGAGCGATATTGTCACAAGACTTTGCCTCAGGAGTTTGTCCTTTGAATGTTCAGCGCGGATTAAAATCAAGAGGAAGGTGACAAACTGGATGCCGCCAATAAAGAACAGATAATACGCGTCAATCCAGGTGAAGTCCATGAACTTTCCACTGAATATTGTTGCCGAGAGTATTGTGAAAAGTCCGTTCGCGTTGTTCTCGATACCAAGCACAGCCTTTCCAGACATGAAGACCACGACAAATGCCGCGACGTTCAGAACCCACTGTATAATAGTAAGGAATGTGTGACGCTTGGTTGATTTGTATGTAATAAGGGCCTTGCAGAAATTTGTGCAGAACCACGCCATCAGTATGAGAGCGACACGGCCAACCAGCTTGCACAGGAACTTCGGGGCAAAGTAGCACAGAACCATGCACACGCCAATCATCAGAGTGACGCAGGACAGCATCAGGATGTGGTTGGTTATCGAGGTCTCCTCCTTCTGTCCAGTCGCAACATGGTCGGACGTGAAGGAAAAGAGCATGAGGGCCGCACCGGCAAAAAGATTTATGAACATGAAAACCATTTTTATCCCTCCACCTTGGCGACCATCATTGTAACGTCGTCGCGCAGTTTTTTGTCACCGTTGTAGGAGAACACCAAATCAACAACATCATCGATAAACTCGGCGGGACTCTTTGCAGCGCTCCGCTTGATTGTGTTCTCGTAAAGCTGGGTATCGCCAAGCTCCACACCGTTTTCGTCCATGACCTCGGAAACACCGTCAGTCGCCATCAGAATCACGTCGCCACGGAAAAGCCTCTGCTCCGAGACCTCAACATCGTCAATGTCGATGATTCCGACAACCGAGCAGTTTGATGTGAGCGGCTTGATTTTATATCCGTCCGGGGACTTTGAAATAATCAGCGGGTCAGACATTGAAGCGTTGACATAGCGTATCGTCATTTTGGATGTATCCACCACACCGATGAAAACAACCGTATATTTATCCTGAAGCTTCATGCCCTTGATGGCCTTGTCCACCGCGCGAATCATGTTGGGCAAATCCTCTTTGTTGTCAAGGATTTTAACTGTGTTCATAACCAGACCCATGACGAGGGATGCCGCAAGACCCTTTCCGGACACATCGCCAAGCATGAGAAGCGTCTTTGTCCTGCTGATTGGAAGCACCGTATAGTAGTCGCCGGAAACATTTACAAGAGGACGGTAGTATGCCGCGACTGAAAGTTTTTCGATTGTAGGCATCACAGGAGGAAGGAACGAACGCTGGGTCTCCGCAAGCTGGTTCCACTCGGACGAAAGCTCGGAGATTTCAGCAAGACCGTCGATGGTCTTAGCACGTCTGAAGAATCGGATGAACTCCTCGTAAAGCAGTCCGTAGATTTCCTCATAGAAAAGCCTTGTGTAGCGGCAGAACACATAGAGGTGGCACTGGTTGTAGATAAGGAAGAAGCCCCTCGCGCGTGAAGATTTTGACACAACACCATAGTCGTCGCCAATAAAATAGTAGCCCTCTCGCCACGCACTCTTGAAATTTCTGTCAAGCGTACCGATTACGTCCGGGTTGCATGTGATTTTGTTCGGGGAGTTGTAGAGGACGTAATCCTTTTCCCTGTCAACAAACAGAACGGAACAGTCGCCCTTCACCTCCAGGATTTTTCCAACGTTCTCATAAAAATCATCAAGGGAGCTGCAAGTCCTGAGGCTCTCGATAAATTCGTAAAGCACCGCATTTTCCTTGCCCCTCAAGGTCCGCTCCATGCTCTTCGTGTATATAACATTCCTGAAGCGGTACATAATCAACAAGAGTGAAAAAACAAGAATAGTCACGCAGACCCAAATAAACAGCGCGGCATAATTTTTGCTGGCTATCGTGTCCGGGATTATCTTGCAAGCAAGAAAGACAATTGCGGCAACCAAGACTATGTTGGTCACTATAATCAATAGATAGTGCTTCGCCTTAAACATACGGGATCCTCTTATATTTTTTTGTGCACACCAAATTTGTACGTTCTACTATTATACATCAATATCGGCAAATTTAAAGAAAAAAAAAGTTCTTTGTGAAATGTTAGGATTCCATAAAAAAGGAACCTCGAAAAACTTCAGTTTTTCGAGGTAACTCTGTCCTAAAGAACTTTGTTTTTACAAAAAATTACACTTTAAGATTTATTTCAGCGTGAAAGCGAAGAAAGCGGAACCAAATCCGGGGATGTGGTGGCTTTTTCAAGCGCGGCATACTGCTGCATAATCTTCTGCTGCTCCCTGCTGATTTTGCTCGGAAGCTGGACCAGAATCTTAACGTAGAGGTCGCCCTTCTTTGACGAATTCGTGTACGGAACACCCTCGTCCCTGATTCTGAGCATCTTGCCGTGCGGAGTCCCTTCCGGAATCTTGATTGAAATGGTCTGCCCCGCAAGTCCCCTGATGTCGATTGAGGCACCAAGCACCGCCTGGGAAAGCGAGATTGGCACGGCACAGTAAAGGTCGTTCCCGTCCCTCTCAAAATATGTGTCCGCCTTTACGTGGACGATTACAACGAGGTCCCCGGCAGCGCCACCGTTTTTGCCGGCATCGCCCTGGTTGTGTATTACAAACCTCTTTCCCTCGTCAACACCGGCGGGAATGGTTATTGTCATCTTCTGCTTTTTCTCCTGAAGACCGGTTCCGCGGCAGGAGGCACACGGCTTGTCAATCACGGTCCCCACGCCGCCACAAGTCGGACAGGTCTGCTGGACGGAAAAGAATCCCCTGCTGCTTCGTATCTGGCCCATACCGTTGCAGGTTCCGCAGGTCTTTTTTGATGACCCCGGAGCACCACCGGACCCGCCGCAGCTCTGGCAGACATCATATCTTCTATATTCTATGTCCTTTTTGCATCCGTAGACAGCCTCGCTGAAAGTAAGCTCCAAATCGTAGCGCAGACTGGCCCCATCGTTGTTGGCACGGGACCTTGAGCCGCCGCCAAATCCACCGGAGAAACCTCCGCCAAAAAGATTTTCAAAAATGTCTCCGAAACCGCTTCCGAAAATGTCGCTGAAATCATGGAACGCATGGCTGTATCCCTGGGAAGCACCGTTATCCACACCGGCAAAACCAAACTGGTCGTACTTGGCACGCTTGTCAGAATCGCTGAGGACTTCATAGGCTTCCGTAGCTTCCTTGAATTTGGCCTCGGCTTCTTTGTTACCCTGGTTCTTGTCCGGGTGATATTTGATTGCAAGTTTTCTGTATGCTCTTTTTATCGTGTCCTCGTCGGCATTTTTTTCCACGCCCAGGACTTCATAATAATCTCTTTTGTCAGCCATAGTGTTAAATCAAACTTAAATTAGAAAAAACAATGAACGGCCACCGCATGTTTCCATGGGCGACCGAAACTTTGCAAGCCCCCGGAACCTAAATTCCGGAAGCCGCATTATAAGAGACGAACCTTATTTGTCGTCGTGGACCTCATACTGAACGTCGTCGGCAGAACTCTTGTCAAACTTTGAGTCACCGCCCGCCGCATTTGCTCCGGCACCTGATGAAGATGACTGATCCGGTCCCTGTGAAGCTCCCGCACCTGCTCCACCGGCTGCCTGCTGAGACTTGTACATCTCCTCGGCCAGCTTGTATGAAGCCTGCTTGAGTGCCTCGCTCTTGGCCTTGATTGCGGAAATGTCGGTTCCCTTCAAAGCTTCCTTTACGTCGTTCATTGCAGTCTCGATGTTCTTCTTGTCACCGTCGGAAACCTTGTCGCCGTAATCCTTGAGGGCCTTTTCGGTCTGGTAAACCAAGCTGTCGGCCTCGTTCCTTGCGTCAACTTCCTCGCGCTTCTTTTTGTCGGACTCTGCGTTGGCCTCTGCATCCTTTACCATGCGGTTGATTTCGTCCTCGCTGAGACCAGAAGAATTCTGAATCTGAATCTTCTGCTCCTTTCCGGTTCCCATGTCCTTTGCGGAAACCTTTACGATACCGTTTGCGTCGATGTCGAACGTAACTTCAATCTGCGGTACTCCGCGTGGTGCCGGCGGGATTCCGACCAAGTCAAAGTTTCCGAGAGTGCGGTTCTGTGATGCCATCTCGCGCTCACCCTGGAGAACGTGGATTGTAACGGCAGTCTGACCATCGGCGGCCGTTGAGAAAATCTGGCTCTTCTTTGTAGGAATGGTCGTGTTGCGGTTGATGAGACGGGTGAACACGCCTCCCATTGTCTCGATACCGAGAGAAAGAGGAGTGACATCAAGAAGAAGAACGTCCTTTACGTCTCCCTTCAAGACACCGCCCTGGATTGCTGCACCGATGGAAACAGCTTCGTCCGGGTTGACCGAGCGGCTACCCTCTTTTCCGAATATGCTCTTTACGATGTCCTGAACCTTAGGCATGCGGCTTGAACCACCGACCAGAAGAACCTCGTCAATCTTGTCGGATGAAATCTTTGCGTCGTTCATTGCCTTGACACATGGCTCGCGTGTAGCCTCAAAAAGGTCGTCGGTCATCTTCTCGAACTCGGCGCGGCTCAAAGTCTTCTGAAGGTGCTTCGGTCCTGTAGCATCGGCAGTGATGAACGGAAGGTTGATGTCGGTCGTAGTCTGGTTTGAAAGAGAAATCTTTGCGTTCTCGGCAGCCTCACGGAGTCTCTGGAGAGCCATGCTGTCCTTTGAAAGATCGATTCCAGTGTCGTTCTTGAAGCCCTCGATGAGCCAGTTGACTATGCGGCGGTCCCAGTCGTCTCCACCAAGGTGGGTGTTTCCGTTTGTTGATTTTACCTCGAAAACTCCGTCAGCAATCTCGATTATGGAAATATCGAAAGTACCACCACCAAGGTCGTAGACGGCGATTGTCTTTTCCTTCTTCTGATCTTCCTTGAGACCGAATGCCATTGCAGCTGCGGTAGGCTCGTTGATGATTCTCTTTACGTCAAGACCCGCAATCTTACCGGCATCCTTTGTGGCCTGGCGCTGTGAGTCGTTGAAATATGCAGGAACTGTGATTACGGCCTCGGTAACTTCCTCACCAAGATAGTCCTCTGCTGTCTTCTTCATCTTCTGTAGGACGAAAGCTGAAATCTCCTGCGGACTGTACTGCTTCTTTGTGCCGTTCTCGTCAACCTCAACGCGGACATCCTCGCCATGGTCAACAACTGTATATGGAACCATCTTTGCTTCGCCCGCAAGCTCGTTGAACCTGTGGCCGATAAAACGCTTGATTGAGTAGATTGTATTCTTCGGGTTCGTTACCATCTGGTTCTTTGCAGGAAGACCAACAACACGGTCACCCTTTGCCGTAAAACCAACGATTGACGGAGTTGTGCGTCCTCCCTCTGAATTCTGGATGACCACCGGCTCACCGTTTTCCATAACGGATACACAAGAGTTTGTCGTACCCAAGTCAATACCTATAATCTTTCCCATTTTATTTACACTCCTCTAAAGTAGAATTTCTATTTATTTTCAGCCTTGCTATCTTCAGGCTTATCTTCTGATTTTTCATCGGCCTTGACGCTTCCGTCCGGCATACTTACCATGACCTTTGCGTGCCTGATTACACGGTCCTTCAACTTGTAGCCCTTGAGGTACACAGCCTTCAAAACCGGCTCCGCAACAGGGTCGTCCGATTTTCCGATAGCCTCGTGGATGTCCGGGTCAAACACGTCGCCCACATTTCCGTATGCCACCAGATTGTAGTTGTTCTCAAGCATACTGACAAGAGACTTGTTGATCATCTTCACGCCGTCAGCTATTGATTTTGGATCAGTAGCAGTGGCCGCGGCATCAACCGTCCTGTCAAAATTGTCAAGGCTGTCAAGCAAATCCTTCAGAAGATTAGTGTTGGCATAGTCAAACGCCTCCTGCTTCTCCTGGATTGACCTCTTCCTGAGGTTCTGGAAATCGGCTACGGAACGAAGGTACTTGTCCTTGTACTCCTCAACCTGCTTTTCCAGCTCGGAAATCTTCTCGTTGGCCTTGTCAAGCTCGGACTTTTCAGAATCAGCCTGCGCAGACCCGGATTTTCCCTCATCAGCAGATTCAGCGGCATCTTCCGCACCTTCAGCCTGATTTTCCACGGCCTGGCTCTCCTTCTCAAGCTCCTCTTTTTCGCTTTCCTTATCTTTCTCGCTCATCACATTGCCTCTTATCGTTTACATATAGGAAGATACTAAAACACAAAGTAAATCGTCAACATAATTTATGATTTTTTTACAGAATTTTGAAAAAATTTCTATATTATATGGAATTATATGGAACCTCTAAAAACTTCAGTTTTGCCTTGAAGCTACGCTGTCAGTTCAGAGGTAACTCTGAAAACGAGATGTTTAAAAGCCTGTAATTTCGGGCTTTTAAACTCGCAGATATCCATAAAAAGTCATTGAAAATGAGTTTTTATGGATGTCGTATATGGAAGATTTTACAAAAAAAGTCTATACTACCCCCATGGAAGAACGTTTTCTGCCGATCGGCATTCAGGATTTTGAAAAACTCAGAAAAGGCGGCTACGTCTATGTGGACAAAACCAAATATGTCTATGAGCTTGCACGCCTCAGCACACCGTTTTTTTTGAGCAGACCAAGACGATTTGGCAAAAGTCTTTTGCTTTCAACATTCGAGGCATTTTTTCTTGGTAAAAAAGAACTGTTCGATGGCCTCTACATTTCCCAAAAAGAAAAGGACTGGACTGAATGGCCAGTTATAAAAATCAGTTTCGGCGGTGACAATTACCCGGATTTGGAAAGTTTGAAATCAACGCTTAATTTAACTCTCTCCGAATATGAAAAAAAATATAATGTTGAAGTTACTGATATGCGCTCTGCACCAAGACTAAAAAAACTGATTCTTGCCATTAACGAGCAGACCGGCAAGCAGGTTGTGATTCTGATTGATGAATACGACAAGC
>CACZPR010000100.1 GCA_902783155.1 uncultured Spirochaetaceae bacterium | reverse complement strand
GCTTGTCGTATTCATCAATCAGAATCACAACCTGCTTGCCGGTCTGCTCGTTAATGGCAAGAATCAGTTTTTTTAGTCTTGGTGCAGGGCGCGGGTCTGTAACTTCGACACTATATTTTTTTTCGTATTCAGAGAGAGTTAAATTAAGCGTTGATTTCAGACTATCCAAATCCGGATAATTGTCGCCGCCGAAACTGATTTTAATAACCGGCCACTCAGCCCAATCCTTTTCTTTTTAAGAAATGTAAAGGCCTTCAAACAGTTCTTTCTTTCCAAGGAAAAATGCCTCGAATGTTGAAAGCAAAAGGCTTTTTCCAAAGCGTCGAGGCCTGCTCAAAAAAAAGGGTGTGCTGAGGCGCGCAAGCTCGTAGACGTATTTGGTTTTGTCCACATACACGTAGCCGCCTTTTCTGAGTTTTTCAAAATCCTGAATGCCGATTGGCAGAAAGCGTTCTTCCATGGGAACAGTATATGCTATTATGAAAAAATATTCCATATATTAAAAATCCCTTCATTACCTCCACATCCCATCATCGAAAAATCAACAGAATTCCGAAAAAAAATTTTGCTCTATCATCTAATGCTAGAGCGGGGGTGTATACTGGGGGCAATCAATTTACGGAGGAGGCGTGTTTATGGACGAAAAAGAGAATAGAAATTGAGGGATTTGGAAAAAATTTAATTTGCGCATGAAAAAAATCTGAAGTCGTGTTATAATGTTTACATCTGCAAACGCTAAGAGGAGTTTTTAATATGCCGTTCGACAATCAGGATTTCATCATAAAGAGCTACAAGGACAAAAAAACTGGTAAGTCCCAAAATGTGCTTCGCCGTTACAAGGGAAAAGATAGTGTCGTTGTGGTTCCTGAGGGTGTGGAGAAAATAGGGGATTATGCTTTTGCAGATGATGTTGAGCCTAACGAGTTCATTGAAAAGATTGTCATTCCAGATTCCGTTAGGGAGATTGCGTCACGTGCGTTTGCCTGGTGCATGGCTCTTAAGGAAATTGAGTTTCCGAAAAAGATGAAGGAGTTTTTCATTGAATTTGAGAACTGTCCTTCCATTGCGGAAATTACGGTGCCAGAAAGTGTAATGAAAGTCGGTAATCTTCGCTTTACAAAAACGCTCAGGAAAATCAATGTGGGTGAAAACATCACTTATGTTGCATTGTCATTCTTTGAAAAGAATAAACCTATGACGGCATCCAGACCGGATCAAATTGCCGATGTCCTTCTTTTGAATCCGGTTTATGCGGTTGAGGGAGCTTTTGTTGTTAATACAAAATATCGGACGACTCTTTTCCGTTTGAACTTTGATGAAACGGAAGTCCGCATCCCTGATGGAATTGAAACGCTTGGACCCAACACATTTTATGAACTTTATCAGTATAGTAAGCTTGCCTCATCGATGAAGCCGGTTGAAAAAATCATAATTCCGAAGAGCGTCAAGAAAATAAATCGCAATGCATTTTTTGGATGTGCTTCTCTAAAGGAAGTTGTTTACGAAGGTTTTTCCACAGATATTGATATAAGTCAGGGTGCTTTTTTAATGTGCGAGCATTTCACTAATGACGGAAGTGAAATCATCTGCAAGGACAGTGCGAAACAAAAAAATAAAGATCCACAGTCGCAGGGACTTCGCGTTGACAGATTCATGATTATCCATAAACTGATAAAATCTGGAGAATATCCAAACAAGAAGGAAATCATGGAAATCTGCGCTAAAAGACTAAATTTGGAAAGCTATTCCGAACCGACATTCGACCGTGATTTGAATTTTATGCGGTATCGCATGGGTGCGGTAATTGAATATGATAGAAAGCGGAAAGGATATTATTATGGGAATGAAGATTTTGAACTCGATCTCAATCTTGCAGGTCTCCTGTAAAATTTCCGAAAAAAAATTTCGCTCTATCATGTGATGCTAGAGTGCCCTGTTATAATGGGGATTATCCTGAGAAGATTGCTTGGGAAAATTCATTCGTTTTGACAAGGGGAAGGCTATGTGCTCAAACAATTCAGATTTCATAATAAGGGCTTGCAGGGATAAAAGGACCGGTGAAAATAAAAATGTCCTGCGCCGTTATAAGGGTAGTGACAGCGTTGTCGTTATTCCTGATTCCGTGAACGTGATATCGGACAACATTTTTGCGGACGACATTGAGTCGAATGATTTTGTTGAAAAAATCATCATACCGGAATCTGTTACTGAAATTTCAAGCAACGCATTTGCCTGGTGCGTCGGTCTGAAGGAAATTGTTTTTCCGAAAACTTTGAGGGAATTCAACGTCAACTTTGATAGCTGTCCTTCCATTAAGGAAATCAGCATTCCAGAAAGCGTGAAAAAAATCGGATGCTTTAATTGCGGAAAAAATCTTAAAAAAATCAGGGTGGGGGAAAATATCTGCGAGCTTTCTGTTCAGAACTCATCTAAAAATAAAAAATCGACTGCGCTCACACCAATGCAGATTGCGGACGTGCTTCTTTCAAATCCTGTATACAGCATCGACGCAGGTTTTCTTGTGAACAAAAAACACAGGACTACGCTTTTTCGTCTGTCGTCTGAAAATGCAGATGTCAGAATTCCCGACGGAATTAAGACCATCGGTACGAACACTTTTTATGAAAGCTATCAGCATTTGAAATCCGTGCCGGAGATGAAGCCGGTTGAAAAAATCACTATTCCTGAGAGCGTTAAAAAAATAAAGGATGGTGCTTTCGTAAACTGCAATTCCCTGAAGGAAGTCATTTATGAAGGAAACTCAAGGGAAATCGAAATCAACGGGTGGGCTTTTTTTTCGTGCGTCAATTTCAGTAAGGACGGAAGGGAAATTGTCTGCCGCGACACTCCGAAAGATGAAAAGAAAAATCTAAAGGCAACGAATCTGCGGATAGAACGGATTGCGGTTATCTTGAAGCTCATCAAGGCCGGAAGCTATCCGAACTCTAATGATCTTTTGGATGCATGCAACAAGAGCTTTTGGGGGGACGATGAGGAGCAGTACTGGTCGCTTTCCACAATCAGCCGTGATTTGGAATTCCTCCGCTGCAGGCTGAACGTTCCGATTGAATATGATTTTTTCCACAAGGGTTACTGTTATGCCGATAAAGATTTTACGCTCAATCTGGAAGACCTGTTGCTCCGCTAGATTTCGGATTAAATTTTTTTCGGTCTGTAATATAATATGGTATAATGCTTTGTGCTTTGGAGGATATGCGTATGGCACTTGATGATTCTGATTTCATAATTAAAAACACTCCTCGAGACAATTCCAAAAGCCTTTGTTCTTATCTTGGAAATGATTCGGTCGTGCATGTTCCCGACGGCGTTATGTCAATCAGTTCATGTGCGTTTGGGGAAGAGGGGAAGCCTAACGATGTCATTACGAAAATCATTCTTCCGGACAGCGTTGAAAAAATTGAAAAATATGCCTTTGCGTTTTGTACGGCACTGAAAGAAATCGTTTGGCCGGAAAATGAAAATCTTTTTCTGGGAAGAAATCTGTTTGAGGGATGCAGCTCGCTTGAAAAAATATCCATTCCGAAAACGGTTACAAATCTTGAGGAATTTAAAATCCCTGCGAATCTGAAAGAGATTGAAGTTCACAGCGATATAGTCAGAATCTCCTACGGCTGTTTTACATACGAAGAAGCAGATCCTTT
Organism: uncultured Spirochaetaceae bacterium; assembly: GCA_902783155.1. Lineage (GTDB taxonomy): Bacteria > Spirochaetota > Spirochaetia > Treponematales > Treponemataceae > Treponema_D. The sequence goes on along the minus strand of CACZPR010000100.1, from coordinate 8,994 downwards.
GAAATCTGCATTGAACTCTGAGACCGTGAAGGTTCTTTGCAAAAATCCGGACTACAGGCTGATTGACGGATTTCTTGTGAACGTGAAGCATAAGACTGCGCTTTTCTATGCTGATAAAAACAAGCGGACCGTTCATGTTCCCGACGGCGTTGAAATAATTGCGGAGGAGTGCTTTGATGAAATACGGTTTTTAAATACAGCTTCGCGTGAGGCTGAAATTGAAGTTTGCGGGAGACACTGTGTCAGCATTGAAAAAGTAACGCTCCCGGCATCGGTAAAAAAAATAAGGCCGTTTGCTTTTACGAGTTGCGATAAATTAAAATACGTGACTTATGACGGAAATACTTCCGACCTGGAAGTTTCACCGGAGGCGTTTGAATGGTGCGATAAAATGGAATGGCGCAAGGTAAAGGTAATCTGCCACGACACGCCCAGCGAAAAACTTTTTGCAGAGAAAAAGATTTCGGGTCAGTATGTGAGATTAAACCAGATTCACAACCTGCTGAAAACCGGCAATTGCCCCGTTGTCAAAGAACTGGCGGAAAAATTCGGCGTGAGTGTCAGTACGATTGAAAGGGACTTTGATGATATCCTTTTGTATTCGGGAACGGATTGCGTGAACAGAACGGACCTCATCAAATATGACCGTAAAAAAAGGACGCATTACTACACCAGGGATTTTGAATTGAAGATTGCAGATGAATCTATGTGGCGCGACTGAGGTTTGTCGGAACAGATGAGTGTCGAGTTTTTAGGGTGTCACAAGGATTCGAGATTACTAACGTAATCTCTATGGAAGGAATGTTGATTTTATGGCAAGGGCATTGATCTAAAAGTAAAATTGCGGAATTAAAAGCGGACACGCATATAGAGTAACAGCGGATTCGGTTATATAATAGAAGAAACCTTTACATACACAAGGAGCATTTATGACAAGACAGGAATTGGAAGAGGATGTGAACGTCGGCGACACAGTGAAGATTACGACAAAGAGCGGTGAGTTTACAGGGCGTGTGGAAGAGTTTGGGGAGTCTGCAATAAGGCTTACCAACCCGGATAACGGAAAGCCCAAGCGCATAGCATACGATTTTATCATGGAATACGACACGGATGTTGCTCCTGCCGCGGATGTGATAAGCATTGGAATTGACACTGAATCCAAGATGGTCGCTATTCCCGGAAAGAATTACAGAATGGGACAGACTCCGGTAACGCAGAGACTTTACAAAAAATTGATGGGTGAAAATCCGAGCTGGTTTCAATTTTCAAATGATGACCTTGATGATGACCAGCAAGAGAATTTGGAAGAAAATATAAACACAGACAATAATCCTGTGGAAAACATAAGTTGGTACGATGCCGTATATTTCTGCAACAAACTGAGCCTGAAGGAAGGTTTGACACCTGCTTATTCAGTAGACGGAGAGACTGACCCCGAATACTGGGGTTACACACCGCACCAAGATGAAAGCATTGAGTCCGAGGTTGAGTGCGACTTTGACTCTAACGGCTACAGGCTTCCCACAAACGATGAATGGGAAGAAGCCGCAAACGGGGGAGAGAGCTACACATATTCTGGAAGCGATGATTTGGACAAGGTTGGCTGGTACGATGACAACAGCAATAATGTAACGCATCCTGTGGCACAAAAGATGGAAAACGGTTACGGACTCTACGATATGAGCGGCAACGTGTGGGAGTGGGTGTGTGTATCCCGTCCGAACAGCTCGGTCAAGAGCTTCTATCGCGGTGGCTGCTACATCGATGGTGCAGAGTACTGCGAAGTGGAGAATCGCCTCAAATACTACCTTGCGTACCGCCGTTGTAGCTACAATGGTTTCCGTCTGTTGCGCACTTTGGACTAGCAAGAAACAGTACTTCCCGGTGAAGAGCTTGTGTAGGGACGTTAAAGTTTCCGGAGTTGGCTTGGAACTGGGAAAGACGTGTATTGAAAAATAAAAATCCTTGCCCGAGAATTTGATGTCGGTTTTGTTACAGAACAGAACTATTTTTTCCGTCTTAACTGCATACTCACGATCTGATTGAAATGTAATCACTAAAAATTATTATATATATAGAAGAAAATAAACTGCCATCCCAAACTTTCAAAGTAGCGGCGCTGACCGTCGGTTGGTGCAAATTGCTGGCAGGTAAAAAAATTAGCGGGGAATCAATAATGACATTCAACGAAATAATTTTAGGCTACGACAAGCGTTATGAGTTCATAAGGGACTTTTACTTCTCACAAAATTTCAGTGACCTAAAGGGGACGCAATGGTACAACAAGTGCCAGGAACTTTTTTTCACGATAAGGTTGCACATTGCAAAGATTCGTCTTTTCAGGGAAATATCCGATGACCACATGAACGAGCATTGGATAAGGACTGAAATCCTTGGCGACATATTCAGGATGATTTCTATGAAGCTTCCCAAGTGGAGCATCGACAAAGACCTGCTTATAAATCAAGCTGAAAAATGGGTGAACACTTTTTCTGATGCAAGTGTTTTAAAAGTTGTGCTTTCGGAAGACTATGATGAGTACAGGTCGAAATTCATGTCGCTGCACGGCTTGAAAAATGAAAAGGAAATACTGGGCTTTATCAAAAGCGAAAGTGAATGTTGCGACAAAGTTTTTGTGAGCATTATGACCGTGCTTGCAAATCATCTGTCAAATAAATCCGTGAACACAAAAAAAGCCACAGCCATTGACATAATCGAGCCAATCTACAAAAAAATGGAAAAAGAACTGCGGACTTTGTTGCAGGATTCTGATTAGTCTGTCATTCAATGAAAGCATTTCATCTTATGATGAAAGTGAAATCTCTTGTATTATTATAGAAGAAAATAAACGCCATCCCAAACTTTTCAAAGTAGCGAAGCAAATTGTTGGCAGGTAAAAAATTATTTGGTGTAAGTGATTTCGAAGCAAAGTGCATTTGATTTTTCATGGGAGTAGCGTTATAATAGAAAGAGTGTAAATCAATACGAAAAAGGAGCGGAGGAAATGATTTCTGTTCGTGGATATTATGAAAACGGCGTTTGCATACCGACCGAAACTTTGGACATTGAAAACAGACAGCAAGTTATTACACCGCCCCCATTATTTATGCACTTGAAGATGTCGCCCCCTATGTCACGGAATGATAGCGTGGTAAGGAGCATTTATGACAAAAATTGTTCAATATAATGTTTGCAACGAATCTTGTGAACATGGTCGAGGTGAAAAGTGAGCAAGGACTGTTTTGAATTCATCATTTATATGCTCCATGCCTGTGCGGAAAAGTGGTCGCTTTTTCCTTCTGCCGTTTACAAGAAGCTCAAAGAGTCCGGCTGCATAGACCAGCTTCTCATCCCTTATTATGATGCCCTCCACACGCAAGGCACCGGCTACATTGTCGGCGACATCGAAGATTATCTTTCTGCAAGGGGAATCGCTGTATGATGAGAGAGGTCTAGTATGGATGGCGAGGTTTTGGAAAAAATTTATAAAGAGCGGCTTGAGGAAAGAATCATTTCATATCTTGCTGAAATAAAAAATCTAGATTTGCTTGTGGCTATGGATATTTACTACCACAGTAAGCTTGCGGACAGAATTGCGGCTGGTGTTTATGGGATTCAGTATCTTGATTACAAAGTGCTGGTTCAAATCCTTGAAGAAAATGAAGCAGAACTATTTAATAGATAAAAATCATCGAGTCAATCTAAAAAAAAGGAAAACGGTAATGGAAGAAAACGGAAACAGTGTGGAGAAAAAAAACAGGAATGCCATAATCAAATTTTTTGGAGCCGCATCAAATTGGATTGAATCGTTCTGGTGGATTTTTTATCTGGTGTTTTTTGCATTGCTTTTGCTCTGGTGGTATTTCGTAAAAAATCCGATGCAGGAATTTGAAATTCTCTCAATCGTTGAATCGGTTCTTTTCGTTGTATATTTAATCCTTTTCATTCCGATTGTCGTGTTAATCATAAAGAAGAAGTGGCTTAAATTTGCAATCAGTGTGCTGGGTGTTTTTATCGCGACCGGAATTTGGGCATTGCTTGGATTCCTGTCGTTTTTTGAATATGGTTCCTCCGATCATTTTGGAGAACGTCATCCGATTCCGGAGGGCATGGCATATTTTATGTCGGATGAAAATCTTTCGGACCCAGCGCTTATGGAAGATGAGCAGACATGGATTTTTCTGTCGCAGGGAATATATGAGTACAGCATTTCAGTGCCGAAGGTTTCTGACGGAACCCTTTCGCTCAAGGGATTTGAAGCGGTAACTGATTTTCCTCTTTCGATTAGGCCTGCCACAATTCCGGTTCAGGGACACGATGATTTTGGAAATGTCGGAACCGGAGAGTTCACGCTGTACACGGGAATTTGGGATGAGCCTTATGCAGTGCGGCTTGAACTTTGGCATGAAGATTCGGAATCGAAAAGTGAAAAAAAACTGACGGAAAAAATATATAAGCTTGAAGGATGGATGCGCTGACGAAACTGATGAAGCTCTGTGCCGGGATTGTAAAAATCTGCACTGCCTTATAAAAAATAGTGTAAAATCAGCATATTTTCCCTAAAAAATCTACAAAAAAAATTACTCTATCATCTGATGCTAGACCTAAATGATATACTCAAGGCATGTCTGAAAATTCACTGAAATCTTTTTTTAGTACTGCCTGTATCATGGCGGGGAACATGAAGATGGAATCAAAGGAAATCCTTTCGATTTATGAAAAGATGCCTGACGAAGATTTGCATCCCAAGTGTGCGGTGGACTTCGTTTACGGCGAGGAAGACAAGGTATCTTCCGGCGAGGTGTGGGAAAAAACGTACAGCATGGATGTGCTCAACACGTCGATTTCTGCTGATGAGATTGTCGGGATGGTGAAGAATGCCGTTGAGTTTGCGAAGGACAAAAAATGCAGCGACCAGGGAATCAAGATTTTGTTCTACGGATGCAGCGGTTCCGGTAAGTCACAGCTTGCGAAGTACATTGCAAATGAAATCCACAGAAATGTTTTTTCCTGTTACGCTTCGGACGTTTTATCGAAATGGGTCGGACAGTCGGAAAAGAATCTTGCGGAAACATTCGACATTGCGGAAAAAACCGGTGACGTTCTTGTGTTCGATGAGGCGGACACTTTTTTGGCCAACCGGGAAGGCGGGTTTGAATGGCAGCGGTCGAATGTAAACGAGTTTCTTAATCAAATCGAAATGTTCAAGGGGATTCTGATATGCACGTCAAATCTGCCCGAGGTGATGGACAAGGCCATGCTCCGTCGCTTTCACATTATGGTCGAATTCAAGCCGCTTAAAAAAGAAGGTGTCTCGGTGATGCTGAAAAATTATTTTGACCAGCTGGAATTTTCCGAGCGCCAGATTGAAAGGATTGCATCGTTCGACAGCGCGACTCCCGGTGATTTTTCCATCTTACATTCAAGGATGCGCTTCATGAAAAAAGATTTTATGACGCAAGATTACATCACGGGTGAGCTTTGCAGGATGCAGGAAGATAAATGCAAAGGAAACAGGAAAATAGGTTTCTAAAATCAGGAGGACTTTATGAGCAATTTGTATGCGCCTGTAAATTTATTTACAATCTCAATCGGAGAAAAACTTTGCGAAGAAAAATATATGGACATAATCAAGAAGGGAATCGAAGAGGCGAAGGAAAGAGTTTTTTATGAGTACGGAGTCCGCCTTCCGAATGTACGGATCCGCAGCCGTGAAAAAAAGTACGGGCCTATGGAATATTCAATCGACGTGATGGACAATCCTTTCTTGAAGTTCACCCTTGAAGAAGATTCCGTATTTTCGCTTCTCATAGAAGAGCCAAAGAAAGAGATGAGCGGAAAGAAGATAACGGAGCCTATTGGAAGCTGCCCCGCACTTTGGATTCCAGCTTCGGAAGAGGAGGAGGCTAAAAAAAACGGATATCTCGTATGCAATCTGCAGAGGGTTTTTGCATCCCATCTTGCTTTTGTTGCAGAAGAGAATGCGAAGGACATAATAACGACCCAATATGTTTCCGATTTGCTTGATGAAATTGCAGAGGACAACGAAGTTCTTGTGGACAGTTTGAAAGAAGGTTTTGAAGAGGACAAGCTTTCATTCGGTCCTTCGCTAAAGATGATAAATACGGTTAAGCAAATGCTGCGCTCGCTTTTGGAGGAACGAGTAAGCATCAAAAATATCATCCCGATTCTGGAAGCAATATCCGACAGCGTGGAAAAGAAAAATCCGAAAAAACTTTTGAATGATGTGCGGAAGGCTGTTGCACGTGACATACTAATGCCACATGTAGAAAATGATGAGCTTCATGTCGGGTGCATTACCCAGTCGAAACAGGAGTTTGAAAAAAAGATAGTGGAAAAAGGATTGGACAAGGATTTGGTGAAAAAGATTGTAGACTTCGCCTATGGCGACGGCGATAATTTTAACCAGTGCCTGGTTTGTCCTCAAGATTATCGAAGGCAGCTTTTTGATTGTGTGAGCGTTTCCATGCCATACTGTACTTTTATTTCGGATGAAGAATGCCTTCTCGGTATAAAAAATCTCCATAACGTGAATCTTGTAAGAAGATGTCTTGATATGTAGGGAAGGGCTGATTAAGGGACTACTGGTCTTCCCAGTCCTGGAGCGTGTCGTGGATTAAGGACTCGACGGTTTTTACTACGGCATGTTTCAGGTCTACGATTGACTCCGAGTGCATGTCAAATTTCTGCGGGACAAAGAGCTTGTACAGGTCCACCTCAAGCGCGTTTGAAATTTTTGCAAACGTATTGTCGCTGGGCCAAAGCCTAAGTCCCTCTATTGAGTTGACCGTCTGCTCGGAAATCCCCGCACTTTCCGCCAGCTGGAACTGCGACCAATCTTTTCGCTTTCTATATTTTTTAATGTTCTGACTGAGGCGTTCCCGTATTTCTTGTGATTCCATTGTTGTATAAATATTATTCGACAATTATGGCAATTTTGGAACATATTTAGAATAGGTATGGAAAAATAATTTGTATTTATGGTATGTGGAAAATTGATATGGCTGTGATAAAATTTTGTTTGTTTTGTTTTTTTTGCATCCACGGTGCTTTATTTTTTGCTGATGCACAAAAAAAATTCAAAAAAAAATTTCACTCTATCGCCGGATGACAGACTGGAGTTTTATAATGATGGCATAAACTACAACAAAAGGAGATTTGACCTATGAAACAAACTAAATCATTGCTCGGCATTATTGCGGGCATATTTGCAGTGGCATTTGTGATGGCCTCGTGCAAAACGGAAGTGGAACCTCCCGCACCAATTACCTACACGGTGACATATTCATCCGCTGATTATGGAACAACCCCGGAAGCAATCACGGTAGAAGAAAACACAGTTCTTTCTGCATCCCAACTCCCGGAGCTTTCCGATGATGCCGCGGTATTCAAGGGCTGGTATATCGGATATGAAAAGATAAATCCAGGATATAGGGTCACAAGAAATGTAACGTTAGTAGCAAAGTGGTCACAGCTTGCAACTGTCACATACCACAGTAAATTCGGTACAGTTCCTGAGAGCTTTGAGATTGAAAGAAACCAGACATTAACTTTGGAAAAACTTGCGGCACCGGGTAATTTCAGCCCGCACAGATTCATGTGCTGGTTCTACTCAGAAGACGAAGACCACAACGGAACTGGAATGCCGGCAAGTATCAACGATGTAATAACAGACAACACCGACCTGTATGCAGGTTGGCTCAAGTCAACAATTTCATTCTCAACACGGTACGGTACTACACCGGCATCTATTCAAAAATATGATGGGGAAAAAATTTCCCTTCCTGTCCTGACAGCGGACGGCTACAATTTCGGCGGATGGCTTTTGTACAACAACGTAACCTACCAATACGAAAAGATTACATCCGATTATACCGTAGTTAACGATGAAACATTCACGGCACTATGGACGGCAACAGCCACATACCACAGCAAGTTCGGTACCGTCCCTGAGCCGGTTATCGCTGATTTGACGACAAATTCTGCATATTCAGCAAGTCTTGAGGCACCAGCTAATTGTAGCCCGTACACATTCCTTGGTTGGTACGATTCAGAAGACGACGGCCACAACGGAACAGGAACTCAGATAAAAGCCGGTCTCACAATAACACGCAACACCGACCTGTATGCAAAATGGAAAACGGCTACAGTTTCATTCTCAACGGAACATGGTACTGCACCGGCATCCATCAAAAAATACACTGGGGAGAAAATTTCAGAGACGGAAATTCCAACTCTGACTCCAAGAACCGGTTACACATTCGACGGTTGGTTCAACGGTTCCACGAAACTTACAACTGATTACACAGTGAATGGCGATGTGGCCTTCACAGAAAAATGGACTGTGAACACATACCCCATAACATTCAAGGCGAACGGTGGAGCTGAAAGTGACAGTACACAGTCAGTTACCTACGGCACAACAGTTAAACTCAATGCAAACACATTCACTCGTGACGGCTGGTCTTTCATTGGATGGAACGAGGCTGCCGATGGAAGCGGAAAAACATATTCGGATGAAGCAGATTTTGCTATGACCGAAGCAAATGGAGTTACGCTTTACGCCCAGTGGAATCCGAATGCCGATAGGTCTACGGTTGCAGACATGATACGGAGCATGACGAAATCTGGAACTATTGCGGTAAAAGGTTGGATATATGATGATACAAGCAACAACGAATACACAAACAATACCTTAAGAGAAATAGACAGTGCATTGAATTACCTTGAAAAGGAAAAACCTAAAGTAAAGGTCAGTCTTGATCTGTCAATGACAACAGGCTTAGTGCATATCAATACTGGTAGATTTTCCAATTGCAACAACCTCACGAGCGTGATTCTCCCCGCCAGCTTGAAAGAAATCTGGAATATGGCATTTTATAAATGCAGCAGTCTCACCTCCATAACAATACCGTCCAGCGTGACTTCGATACAGGAATATGCGTTCGAAGGATGCAGCGGACTCACCGGCAG
>CACZPR010000099.1 GCA_902783155.1 uncultured Spirochaetaceae bacterium | reverse complement strand
TCTGGGGCGAAACAAGGGGTATTAAATCCGACTGCAATACCTTATGAGAACACCATACCCCGTTGCTCTGCGGCGGGGTTGGTGATTGACCAGCACTGGTTAATAATGATAAAATTATGATATAATTTTGATAATTGAATTATTTGATGAGGTGAATATCATGACGCAAATACGACCAATATCAGACCTAAGAAATAAATTCTCAGAAATTGAAACTCTTGTTGCTGAAATGCAGACTCCTGTTTTTCTTACAAAAAACGGTTATGGCTCTATGGTTGTTATGAGTATTGATATGTATGACCGCCTCACAAATAATATCGAGGCAAAACTTGATGAAGCCGATTCACAGGCAAAATCAGACCCAACTCGTTATACTCATGAAGAAGTATTTTCATCTATCCGAGAGCAGATTAGGAAAAGATAATGGAATATACATTACGCTATCTTCCAATTGCAAAGCAAGATTTAGCAGATGCAATTAATTACATATTAAATGAATTTCAGAATCCTATTGCTGCAGAAAACACTTTGAACAAAATTGAAAAAGCTATTCAGGAACGACTTGAACACGGTCCCGAATCTTTTGCCGTTTGGCCATCAAAGAAAAAACATGAATTCCCGTATAGAAGGATAAACGTTGGAAACTATACCGTCTGGTATGTCGTAATTGATAAGGTAATGGAAGTCCGAAGAATTCAACCGTCAGGACGTTATGAAGAAAATTTTTTATAAAGAACAGTTATTAAATTTCAGTATCACTGTCATTTTTTGAGCGGAGATTTTTCAAGTTTCTTTTTACCGGAAGCTTTTACAGAAAAATCTACCGCCTGTATGAAATCACTAAGCGTGCTTAAACTCCGGCAAGCTCAATCAGTTTTTGAAGATGGATTTCAACGCTGTCAAGGCAGTCAACCGGACAGTTGTTTTTGTTCAGAAGAAGAGGAAGTTCCGTGCAACCGAGAATCAGTGCCTGGATGCCATGTTCTTTTTTCATTTTTTCGATTATGCAGGTGAATTCTTTGAGCGTTGATTCCTTTACGATTCCAAGTTCCAGTTCTTCAAAAATGCGTTTTGCAACAAGCTCGCGCTCTGATTTTTCTGGGATGACAACTTCTATGTCGGCCTCAAGCAAATCTTTTTTCATGTAGTCCTGTTCCATGGTAAAGATTGTGCCCAGGAGTCCGACTTTTTTATAAGCCTTTTTCTGTATTTCCTCACAGACTGATTTTGGAATGCTTACGAGCGGCACTTTTGTTTTCTGAACGATTTCGTCATATACGATGTGCATGGTTGCGGCTGTCAAAGCGATTATCTCTGCACCGCCGGCTTTAAGGCATCCAACTTTTTCGGACAAATAATCAGCCAACAAATCATATTTGCCGCCAGAAACATAATCCCATGCCCTGCGGAAATTCACGCTTTCAATTGCAAGGTCGGGCATCTGTGAGCCGCCTGTCATTTTATCAATCCGGCCGTTCAGCTCCTTATAGTACATCAAAGTTGATTCCGGTCCGGTTCCGCCTACGAGTCCAATTTTTTTCATAGTTCTATCCTTTCGCCACTTCCGGCAGACATTTTCAGAATCTGCATTGTCATAATTTTGATACGATTCCTTTAATTTATTCTATTATGTTCTACAGAATTTTTCAAACCGTTTAACGGCATCGGACGCTGCACCACCGGAAAGATTTCTGAATGTTTTCTCATAAAACTCTAATTTTAGATTCATGCTTCTTAAGACGTTTGCGATTATATTAAACATGTAAACTTTGAAAACCAAACGAAGGAAGGAGATGCCTATGAAACTTGTTAAGAAGATTTTGATTTCAGTTGCTGCAATCGCTTTTATTACTGCTGCAACAGCGTCATGTAAGACTAAAGACAAAGATTCAACAACTTCAGAGCAGACGCAAACGCAGGAATTTGCAAACCCACCGGAAGGAACACCACCAGACGGTATGCCATCAGACGGAAAACGTCCAAGCGGAACGCCACCTGAAAAACCAAATGGAGCACCTCCGGGAGGCGGATTCGGCGGCGGTCATGCAAGTGCGGACATCGATTATTCCGGTGCCGTGGAAATCAATTCGTCCAAGACGGAAGAAAACGCAACTTATTCAACTTCAACGGTAGACCAGAGTGCGCTTCTTGTTTCTACGGACGGCAATGTTGAAATTGTAAATCCGACGGTTTCAAAAACTGGCGATTCAAACGGCGGTGACAGCTGCAACTTTTACGGACTCAATGCGGCTGTTCTTGTAAAAGACGGGAGCACAACGACAATCACAGGTGGAACGATTTCTTCAAGCGGCAGCGGAGCAAACGGTGTATTCAGCTACGGTGGAAACGGCGGTAAAAACGGAGCTGGCGGAGACGGAACGACTGTAATCATCAGCGGTACAAAAATTACTACAACAGGTGATGGATCCGGCGGAATCATGACGGCTGGCGGCGGCATAACAAAGGCTTCGGACCTTGACATTACCACAAGCGGAAGATCATCTGCTCCAATCAGAACTGACCGTGGCGGTGGAATCGTAACTGTTGACGGAGGAACATATACTTCAAACGGACTTGGTTCACCAGCAATCTATTCAACAGCGGACATCACGGTTTCCAATGCGACTCTTACATCAAATCTTTCGGAAGGAGTTTGTATCGAAGGAAAGAATTCCATCACATTGAATAATTCAAACCTCACGGCAAACAACACAAAATGCAACGGCAATGCGACCTTCTTTGATACGATAATGATTTATCAGTCAATGTCGGGTGATGCAGACAGCGGAACTTCAAGCTTTACGATGAACGGCGGAAGTCTTACAAGCAAGAGCGGACATATCTTCCACGTGACAAACACAAATGCAATCATCAATCTTAACGGCGTGACATTGAAAAATGAAGACAGTACAAACATCCTTCTTTCAGTTTGTGCTGACGGATGGAACGGAGCTTCAAACATTGCAACGCTCAATGCAAACAGTCAGAAACTGGACGGAACGATTCTTGTTGGAAGCGATTCAAGCTTTACCCTGAACCTTACGAACAATTCAAGTTTTGAAGGAACGGTGAGCGGCAAAATCACAAACGTAAAAGGAAAAACGGTTTCAACTGATGTCGGAAACGTAAGCGTAAAAATCGACGGCACCAGCACCTGGACCCTTACCGGCGACACTTACATAACAAGTTTTGAGGGCGATTTGTCGCAGGTCAATACCAACGGCTACAAACTGTATGTGGGAGGAAAACTTGTAAAATAAACAATCAATGTGGAGGGGGAAGTCTCCCCCTGTCTCCAGCCCGCTGCACGGTCTTACGCCACCCTCTCTGCGGGCTCAAACGCCGCCCGCAACGCCTGCTTGAACTGCATGTTAGATTCTTATCACCATTTTTCCATAATTTTCAGTCCTTCATCAATATCATCGCCGAGAACTTCCTGGATTTTTTCGAACTTCTTTTTTGAATGCATCAAATCAAGCACTCTTAATAATTCTTTTTTGCCGTATTTTTGGATGAACAGAGCTATTACCCTTATGGCATTCGTTTCTTTTCCCAGTGCGTAAAATCCTTTTTTGCAGTCATAAAGTTCTGCACATTCATAGCAGCCGTCAAGACCTTTTTGTTTGCAGCAGGCAGTGTTAGGGCAAACGCCATCGGGAGAGCATGTTGCAAAAGAACACGTGTTATAAATCGTCCTGCATGAACCGCACCATTCTGTTAAAAAACAGTGGCCGCACGAAAGTCCGCAGTATGCAATCTGGTCTACGCCTTTTTTTGCCATCTGACACAGCTTGTTTTTAATTCGCCGCATTGCTTCAACATGCATTATCCAGTGGCGTGAAAATGGCATTTGAATCAGGCCTTTGAGATTTTTTCCGCACCAATAATCGATAAGCCAAACAGAGTTTTCATCAGAACTTATACAATTGCATGCAACAAGACGTTTTTTATCTTCGCCCGAAAACTTCTTTTTTAATTCCGCAAATTTCAGATTCTTCAATAGTTCGTTTGTTGAATCCATCACAGCTTTGCAATAATCATACGAGGCTTTGATATTCAGGCGTTTTGAAAAATCAACCGTCTCATCGGCATTTAGCTCGTTACCTGTCGTGATGATTTTTGAATTTGTTTTTTCCAGCCAGTCATCGGTAAAAAGAATCTGCCTGTCGTTCAAAATCAAAGTGTGCGCAACAATATCTTCAATGCGGAAAACATGCCAGAGCGACCAGGCAAGAGTTGCATGATGATTTCCATCACCTTCACCAAACGGCATCTGATAAAATGCTACCGGTGGAAAAGTTTTTACGATAGAAGTTATCTGGCCAAATAAATCGGCACGCAGCTCAAGAAGAATTTTTATTCCTTCATCGAAAGTCGCCTCTTTAGAAATCAGAGCCTGCATCTTTTTGTTTTTATCTGACCAGTCTTTATCCATTTGTGTTTCCTTTATAACTTACATTTCTTTGTCCCCATGGTCCGGTTGTCGGCTCCAATACGCTGGTGGCACCTTTTGAAATCAGCTCCTTATATTTTTCATCGACTTCATCAAATGTGTCAACGTACAAAGCAATTTCTCCATGACCGTTGAATCCTTTTACATACTCATATTTTCTGCCGGTCATTTTTTCAAAATTATTTCTGCCGTAAACCATAAAGAGTGTGCCGTCTTTTATTCGAGCGGAGGGTTTAATACCCCGCCCCTCATCTTGAAACTGCGTTGCTAATAGGGGCGAAACAAGGGGTATTAAATCCGA
>CACZPR010000098.1 GCA_902783155.1 uncultured Spirochaetaceae bacterium | reverse complement strand
CCTGCCCTATGGCCTCAACGTCAAGTGAAAAATCTGGGGCCGTGGGAACTTCAACAAGATTACCGCCAAAGTTTTCAACATAATGCCTGTACTCGGTGAAATATGGAGAAGGAACAACAACCCTGTCCCCCGGATTCAGTATGGCCTTCATCAGAACGTTCAAGGCACCTGCGGCACCGACGGACATAACAACACAGTCCCCATGGACCTCGACGCCCTGCTCCTGCGATGTTTTTTCCGCCATAGCATCCCTTGCAAATTTGAAACCCGCGTTCGGCATGTAGCCATGGAAATTTTTTTCGCGGCACTTTCCAAATTCCTCAATGGCATCGGCGACTTCTACAGGTGGCTCCAAATCTGGATTCCCTATGCTGAAATCAAAAACATTGTCCTGTCCGTGGATGGACTTCAGCTTAAGCCCCTCCTCAAACATCTTCCTGATTACGCCCGCACTTTTGCTGGTCATGGACGCTTTTATTCTGGCAGAGATTGGCATGAAACACCTTCTAAATTGTCAAAAGTTTTTTGTAATTATACCACAGCTTTGTGGTTTACACAAATGAAAACTAACCAATACCCTATGGACATTCATTGAGGTACAGGTTAATATTCCATAAAAAGCATTTTTGCAACACCATGGAGGGTCTTTTAGATGAAACCTATCAAATTTTTTTCAATAGCGTTGGTTGCTGTCTTCACTGGCACATCGGCATTTGCCCTGCCGTCAATCTTCAACTCAAAGCTGTCAGCCACCGACAAGGCAAAACTTGAAAGGGGTGAAACTGTAATCCGCAGCCTGAAATCCGTCAAAGAATTTTCAATAACCACGACAAATTCAAAGATTAGCGACGCACAGGAAACAGCAAAGGCATTGAAGCCAGCATATCTTGCGGAAGTCATACAGATTCTTCCATACGCCGGAAACGAAAATCTGCCAGAAAAAATTTCCAAATTGATTATGGACATTCCATCATACAAGGGGATTCCATACTGGTCTGAGCAGTGGAACAAATACTTTGACCTTTATTCAGATGCAAAAATCAAGTCGTCAAACACATCCGGCGGAACACAGACAGTCAAGGCGGACCTGACGATGGAGCCTTTTGGTCTAATCAACACGACAATCACAAGCCAGAAGACCAGCGACACCTATTATTACGTCTCGACCAACGACAACACGTTGAAGTACAGCGGCTGGACCTGCGTTAAGCCCGGCAACATGAAGTCAATCATCGCGATTGTCAAGGAAGGAAACAGCTGGATTCTATACGGAATTGGCGCGGTAAACGCTCCGGATTTGTTCTTCCTGAGAGACAGGATTGAAACATCGTTCATGAACAGAATCAAGACATTCTGCTCATATTTCTTCAAAAAATTGTAATTAAGACAGATTTAAGACTGATACAATCAGATGGTCCGTGAAAAAATCTTCATGGACCATTTTTTTGATTTGAAATCTACTCGCCACCCCTGGCCTTGTTCTCAAATTTTGTATAGCTGGACAGGAAGTAAAGTTCCACCTCACCGATTGGACCGTTTCTCTGTTTTGCGACTATCAGCTTGCGGTCAAGGACTCCATTGTTTTCCTCGCCCTCCTGCTGTGCCCTTTTTCTGTCACCATGGATAAAAATAACCATGTCCGCGTCCTGCTCGATTGAACCGGAGCCACGAAGTTCATTGAGACCAGGCTCGTTACCTTCTGCCGTTCGTGCAACCTGACAGAGAACCACGATGGGAATCTCCAGTTCACGGGCAAGACTTTTCAGCGACTTTGAAATGGCGGACTGCTGTTCGTACATGGGTGCATCGGCATTCTCGCTTGTAATAAGTCCAATGTAGTCTATGAAAATAATCTTCACGCCCATTACGGACTTCATACGCCGGGCCATGGTGCGGAGGTCCAGAAGTTTCATGTTTGGAGTGTCGCAGATGTAGAGAGGAGCCTCGTAGCACATTCCCGCAGCATTCTGGAGCATGGTGAAATCCTGAATCTTCAACATTCCGCTACGGAGCTTTGTACTTGGGATGCGTGCAACCTGCGAAAGAAGTCTCTGGACAATCTGCCCGGAAGACATTTCCAGACTGAAAAATCCACATGGAATATGATTTTCAACGGCTATGTTCTGCATCATCGAAAGTGCAAGCGCCGTTTTTCCCATTGAAGGTCGTGCGCCAACGATAATCATTTCGCTGTTCTGGAATCCGCTGGTCATGCTGTCAAGCTCCGTGAATCCCGACGGTATGCCGGAAAATGAGTTTTTGTTTTTGTAGCGGGTGTCGATAAGCTGGATTGCGGGAGGAATAACATCCTTCATCTCAAGAATCTGGGACCCCGCGTTGGCATCGGTCAATGAAAAAATCCTCTGCTCCGCCTCCTCAAGAATCCGTCTGCTTGGCTGGGTCTCGTCAAAGCTGAACGCCTTTATGTCCTGGGAGATTTTGATTAGGTTCCGTCTTGTCGCCTGGTCCAGAACAATTTTTGCATAATAATCTATGTTGGAGCTTGTGGGAACCTGGTCCGTGAGCGCGGAAATATAGGACACACCTCCTGCGGCCTCCAGTTTGCCCTTTTTCTGCAGGTCGTCAATCAGTGTGAGCATGTCGCCCTTTACGCTTGATTCCGACAGATGGACGAGCGAGTCAAAGATAATCTGGTTACGCTGGTCATAGAAATGGGAGGAATGTAGATAGGAAACCACTTCGTCAACCGCATTCCAATCAAGCAGCATGGCACCGATTGTAGCCTGTTCCGCCTCCTGGTTGTGCGGTGGCACTTTGTCCTTTAATTCCATCTGTTTCCTCCATAATCTAGGGTGTAAAAAAAAGACCCACAGTTTCCCGCAGGCCTTTTACACAAGGGAAGCTCCGAAATCCTTCCAGAGATTCCCTCATTGACTTTCCGGCTTACTCAGCTTTTGGTTCGTCAGCAGATTCTTCCTTTGCAGGCTCCTTCTGGACTTCCTCTTTCTGGGCAGCTTCTTTCTTTGGTTCAGCCTTCTTGCTTTCATCCTCCTGTCCCTTTATAGACAGCTTGACTTCGGCAAGGGCTCCCTCATAAAGATGCACCTTGAATGTATAGTTGCCAATAGTCTTGATTGAGATTCCCGGAACCTCGATACGCTTGCGCTCGATTTCATAGCCATTGGCTGTAAAGTAGTTCGCAAGAGTAAGATTTGTAACGGCTCCAAAGAGTTTTCCGTTTGCGGCGGCAGGAACAGTCAGCTCGATGTTAAGTCCTTCAAGCTTTTCCTTGAGAGACTTGCTGTCGGCGCGCTTCTTTTCCTTGCGGGCCTCGATTTCAGCCTTCTTTCCCTCGAAATAGGCAACAGTTTCCTTGTTGTAAGGAACAGCCAGAGCGCGTGGGAAAAGATAGTTGCGGAAGTATCCATCTGCGACGTTCTTCACATCGCCCATTTCACCAACATATTTAACGTCATCATTAAGAATAACTTTCATCTGTTCAATCTCCTCTTGATTCTATACTAGTCGGCCACGAATGGCAGAAGGCAGATTGCGCGTCCACGTTTGATGGCGTTTGTAAGTTCTCTCTGGTGCTTTGCGCATGTTCCAGTTATGCGGCGGGGAAGAATCTTGCCACGCTCTGTCATAAAGCGGCGGAGAACATCGGCCTCCTTGTAGTCAATCTTGCTCTTGTTTGCGCAGAAACGGCAGACCTTCTTCTTGAAGAAAGTCTTTCCCTTTCCGTTGCGACCGTTGCGGGCTTCATCCTCGCGGCCCTGGTCCTGCAGCTGCTCAGTTGTTATTTCCTCGTCCTTTACTTCTACTTCATCAGACATTGTTTTACTCCTGTGAATGGATATTGGTAAAAAATTGTTGTTTCCCGACAGAAAAACCTAGAACGGTATTTCCTCAGGAAAGTCCTCGTTGTTGCCACCAAAGGAATCCGCCGCACCACCCTGGTCATAAGATGGCTGGCCTGAACCGTAGCCTCCCTTGGGCTGGTATCCGCCGGATGAATTTCCCGCGTAGGACTGTGAGCCGGTGAAAGAGTTTCCACCATACCCATTTCCAGATGAAAATCCACCGCCCTCAGACTTTCCGCCCAAAAGCTCCACGCTGTTTGCGATTATGCGAATCTTGCTGAATTTCTGGCCATCCTTTTCCCAGCGGTCCTGTTTCAGAGAACCCTGTATGGCAATCTGTTTTCCTTTCAAAAGGTACTGCTTCAGACTTTCCGCCTGCTTTCCAAATAGGGAGACATCAAAATAGTTCACCTCGCTAATCCACTGGTCGCCTTCCTTCCTGTTGCGGTTGGAGGCTATGGAAATATTTGCGACAGCGGAGCCGGACTGTAGATAGGTCAGCTCGGCATCCCTTGTGAGTCTTCCAATAAGGACAACGCTATTCAAATCTGTAGACATTATTCAACTCCTTTTGAAAATGCGGAAAAAACCTTATGCGCTCTTTTCTTCTTTCAAAACAAAAAGATATTTCAGAAGGTTTGTGTTGAACTTGAACTGTGCGTCCAGCTCTGTAATCTTTGAAGGATTCGCGGCAATGTGCAGCAAAACAAAGCGGCCTCTCTTCTGCTTTTTGACTGTGTAGGTCAGGTCGCGGTCTCCAAATGGCTCTTCCTTTTCGATTTCAACGCCAAATTTGGACAGGTCGGCGCGGAGTGTCTCGATTCCGGCCTTGTACTTATCATCCTCGATAGGATAGATAGTCATAAGTTCATACTTTCTCATCTGTATGATCTCCTTATGGACAAAATGGGAGCCACATGCGTAGCTCCAAGGGTGTGAAGATTATAGCAGAACAGCAAATTGTAGTCAACACATAACACGATATTGCAAGCGGTGGAAAATTAAAGTACAATGGTGCATAGGAAATCCAAGGAGAAAACGTGATGAAAAAAACACTGGCTTTTATTTTGATGGCGATGACCGCTTTCGCTTTTACAGGCTGCCTTTCTACGTCATCCATCTTTGACTGGGATGATGAGGAACTTTCGGACTATTATTACCAGCAGATAAAATCGGGTACAACTGAAAAACTTGCAGAAAAACAAAAGTCCGCCACGACAATTTCACTTGCTGGAACAACATATCAGGAAGGCGAAGACTACGGAGATTTCATCAGATGGGCCAGCGAAAGCTATATCGTTACTTTTCTGAACGAAACGGACTGCCTTTATACCGTGGCACTTGAACCTCCTATCGCAGTTTTCCCGGGAACATACAAAGTTGACTGGAAAAAAAAGACGGTAACACTCAGCCTTTCCGGAAGGGCATATTACAGTGCCGATCTGGATTGGGAGTATGAATATGAAACACCTCCGGAACCGTTCGACATGACCTTAAAGATTTCGGACGACGGCTCCATGCTGAAATTCACAGAAGGCAACCAGATAGAACTTCTGAAATACACGGAAGACGAAGAATAATCGAAGGGTCGGTATTTTACAGGATGACATCACAGGAAAAGGCGGACATCTACAGTTTTTTGAAGGCCGCAAGTTCAGCAGTTTTAGGATTTGAAGACACAGGTTTTTCCAGCGAAATCACTTTCTCTGACGACCCAGCCATGGACAAAAATCCACCGGTGGAGACTCGCGCAAGGGAAAGGATTTCTCTGGACACCCTCTATGGAAAAATACGCTCGTGCCGAAACTGCCAGCTCCATGCCGGACGGACAAACGCAGTTCCCGGTGAGGGTGTGCAGAATCCGCTTGTGATGGTAATCGGCGAAGGTCCCGGAGAAGATGAGGACAAGACCGGTCGTCCATTCGTCGGAAAGGCGGGACAGCTTCTTGACAAAATGCTTTCCGCAATCTCCCTGGATAGAAACAAAAACTGCTACATCGCGAACATCGTAAAGTGCAGGCCTCCGAACAACAGGACCCCTTTTCCTGAGGAAGCTGAATCATGCTCTGGATATTTACAGGCACAGATTCATATACTTAAGCCAAAGGCAATACTCGCCATGGGAAGAACTGCCGTACAAAACCTGATGAAAACCGACGAGGGAATCAACGCGCTCCGTGGAAAGATACTCGATCTGAACGGAATACCGCTTCTTGCGACCTACCACCCTTCCGCGCTTCTCAGGAACGTAGATTTGAAGAGACCCGCCTGGAACGACCTTAAGGTTTTCCGGGAAAAGCTCCTTACAATCTGCCCGGACTATGAAAAATGACCGAATTCATTGACGTTGCGCTTAACGTTCCGCTCAACCAGCCGTTCACATACCGGGTGCCGCCAGAATCGACCGAAGGAAACTTTTTCGGACGGAGGGTTGAAGTAAGGTTCGGAAACAGGAAGATGACCGGTATTGTCGTTTCGGAACATGAGTCGTTTCCAAAGGACTGCGGAGTTACCGAAGACAAAATCAGGCCGGCGGTACGGTTTCTGGACGATGAAAGCGTTTTTACCCGCGAGCTTTACGATACCGCAAAATGGATGAGCCGCTACTATCTGTGCCCCATCGGTGAGGCCGTAACGGGCATGGTTCCATCCGGAAAAAGGGAGACCGATTCCTCCGGGTTTTCATTTGTGGGCGATGAGTCCAGCTTTGAAAAAAAGTCCCTGAGCGACGAGCAGATTGCGGCCGTTGAAGGAATCACCCGTTCCACCGACGGAAAAATGTTCCACTATCTTTACGGAAAGACCGGGAGCGGAAAGACCGAGGTTTTTCTTTCATGTGCAGACGAAATCCTTAAAAACGGAAGAGGCGTAATCTACCTTGTGCCGGAGATTGGACTTACTCCGCAGGTCGTCGAATCCGTCGTAAAAAGATTCGGGGACACGGCTGCAGTCCTTCACTCGGGACTCACCCCAAGCCAGAGACTTACCGAATGGAACCGCATTTTACGCAGGGAGGCCCGCATTGTCGTCGGGGCAAGGAGCGCTGTTTTTGCACCGGTTCCTGATTTGGGCATGGTCATAATCGACGAGGAGCATGACGGATCCTACAAGGCCGGAAACTCCCCAAGATACCACGCACGCCAGGTCGCAATGTACAGATGCACGAAACTCGGGATTCCGCTGGTCATGGGTTCCGCAACACCTTCGCTTGAGGCATGGCAGTCGATGTCAGATGGAACCATAGTCCGCCACACGCTTAGCAGAAGGCTTTCGGGCGGTGCCATGCCAAAAATAGAGTGCGTTGACCTGAATCTTTCGGGGAACAGGGAAAGCAGCCTGTCCACAACCCTGGTAAAAAAAATGGGGGAAACCCTTTCCCAAAAACGTCAGGTCATACTTTTCTTGAACCGTCGCGGATTCACGCATTTTTTCAGGTGCTCAAGCTGCGGATTCGAGATGAAATGCAAGAACTGTTCCGTATCAATGACCTACCACAAGAGCGAAAACCGTCTCCGATGCCACTACTGTGGATATTCGGTCCAGCCGCCACAGCAATGTCCGAAGTGCAGCTCCCTTGATGTAGGCTACTCCGGTTTCGGCACTGAATACATTGAGGCCGAGGTAAAGGCGAAGTTTCCGAACGAAAAAATAGTCCGTGTGGATACGGACAGCGTAACGCACAAGGGTGAACTGAAACAGAAGATTGACGACTTCCGGGACGGGAAATATTCAATCCTCCTTGGTACACAGATGGTCGCAAAGGGACTTAACTTCCCGAATCTGAAGCTTGTGGGAATAGTGCTTGCCGACACTGCCCTTCACCTGCCTGATTTTCGTGCCGCAGAAAGAACGTTCTCGCTTATAACCCAGGTCTCGGGTCGGGCCGGAAGGTTTTTTCCGGACGGAGAAGTTGTCGTCCAGAGCTATACCCCGGAACTTCCGCCAATAGATTTTGCCGTTAAGGACAATCTGGAGGATTTTTACGACGAGGAGATAAAGCAGAGGCGGCTTTTGAATTTTCCACCGTTTTCAAGGCTGCTCCGTCTTGTGTTCAGGTCTCAGGTTCCCGGTGCTGCGGAGGATGCTGCAAACGGCGCTGCGGAAATCCTCCATAAACACTTGGAACCCGGAGTTGAAATAATGGGACCGGTTGAATGTCCCATAGAAATGGTAGCGGGAAACTGGCGGCACCACATACTCCTGAGGGGAAAATCGATTGCACCCATGCAGAAGATGGCGGACATACTCGTAAACGGCTACACCGCTCCAAAGCATGTCCATATTGAAGTGGACGTGGATCCCGTTACCATACTGTAGTTCCCTGCACCATGCGCAAGGACAGCCAGATTTTTATCCGTTTGCCAGGGCTTTTAATTCCGAAAGCATTTTTGGAAGCTCCGTAGCCATGTTTTCATTGGTGAACTGGCAGGTTCCGACCTTCTCGTGTCCGCCGCCGCCGTATTTAAGCATGAGGCTTCCGACGTTCACTTTGCTGGTCCTGTTCAATATGCTGTAGCCGACCGCAGCAGAGCAACCCTGCCCGCCCTTTCCGCTCACAATCCACGCGGAGATGTTCTGGTCCGGGTACATGCTGTAAATCATGAAGCGGTTTCCTGTGTAGATTGGATCCACGCCGCGAAGGTCCGAGATTATGAGGTTTCCGTCAACGGATGTGTGCGCCTTTACCATTTCCTTGAATTTTTCGGTCTGCTCGTTGTAGACTTCGATTCTTTCCTTCACGTCCGGCATGGCAAGTATTTCTTCGGTGGACTTGTCACGGCATGCGACCATGAGTTTTTCCATGAGCGCGTAGTTTGGAACCGTGAACTCACGCCAGCGACCAAGGCCAGTGCGCGGGTCCATCAAAAATCCCACGAGAATCCATCCCTTTGGATTCTGGATTTCATCAATCGTAAGGTTTCCGGAATCAACCTTGTCTACGGCGGTCATTATGTCGTCAAAATTCGGGAACTTTTCCTTTCCGCCGTAATACTCGTAAATGATGCGTGCGCAGGACGGTGTAATCCTGCTTTCACCCTTGTATTTTCCCTCAAGCTGGTTTCGCTCGAATTCGCTTGAATGATGGTCGAACCAAAGTCCGCAGCCTTCAACAAAAGGAACGTTCGCAAGACAGTCGTTGCTGTCGATTGGAACAAGCCCGTCCTGCAGATCCTTCGGGTGTGCGAATTTCCAGTGGTCGATTATACCGGCTTCAAGCAGCAGTGCACCGCAGGCCAGTCCGTCAAAATCTGAGCGAGTAACAAGTCTCATGGCCATATTTTTATCCTCTCAATATTTGTTATACCTCTCCATTTTAACAGATAAAGTACAAAAAAGATAGTGAAAGTTTTTAAAATTTACATTCCCTGCATTGTATAGGTCTTGGAGATTGCCATACTTCCGTCCGCAAAATGTACCACAGCCACATAATAGACCAGTCCCTTTTCCGAAGAGTTGAACATATCGTCTGCCGCAACCGATTCATCGAAATGGGTGTAGTGGCTTGTGTCTCCCGGATTATAGGAATGCGTCGTAATCAATTTGCCACGACGTTCCCATTCGTCAGGGTCTCTTCCCAAATCTCGGCTGGAGGAAATTACGTTCACGATGAAAGGTTTGTTCGAGCGGGGTGTTGCAGTAGACTCAAAGAATGCGGATTTTATGCCCTCTTTATAATATTCGGAATCGTCCGCCTGTGTCGGGGGAATGAAGACATAGACCGTATTAGAAACTGTTTCATCAGTGCAGACATCATACTCAGTCTCATTGTTAATCCAGACCTGCCAATTAATTTTGCCATCGTAGGTTATGTCATAATTATATGGAAGACCGTACTTCCAGTTCACCCCGCTTGTACCATCATAAAGATTCTCCTTGAAGCTCTGCATGGTAAGCCTGTACCAATTCCAGCTATCGAATTGCATAACTTTCATGTCCTCAGAACTGTTTTTATCAAAGAATGTACGCGATTCTCCTTCTAACTTTTTTATGAATTTGTCTCCCGGTAAATCAGGGGTCTCATAGCGAAGGATGTTGCCATCAATCACTTCACATTCTTGCAGCTCGTTCGGAAATCCGTACTTGTCCCACCATTTTCCATCGTCCGTACTAAACTTCTGTATGTTTATCATATTCCGCTCAAAACGCTCGTCCGCCCCTGTCTTAAGGGTTGAGATGAGGTGTTTGGAGGAATCGTCGTACTCAACTTTGAGCTTGTTCTTGAATGTTCTCACATCCGCCTTGCCCAAGGTCACGTAATTATAGTTTCCGTAGGTATCGCTGACTTTTGCAAAAAGCATGTACCTTCCATCAGAAATTCCGTTCAGAGGAATGTCCATGTCAATCCAGTAGGTTGCGGCATCAGAGGAACTGTCATAATAGCAGTTCGATTTATAGCCTGAGACACCGCCCGGGAAAGTCTCAATCTCCTCTGGGGATGCCACAGAAAGGTTGTTTCCCCAGACGCTATTGTAGGGCATGTAATAGTATTTGAAGGTGGGGAATAAATGTCCTTCGTCCTCCATGACAAGATTGTGGAACTTGAACGAGTGTCCGTCAAAAGAGAGCTTTGAGTCATGGCGGATTACCTCTGAACTGACGCTTGGAGGAATATTGTCGTCAGCTTCAGAAAAAGAGATGGTCTTTGCATCGGATTCCTTTGATACGTTTCCTTTTATGGCAAGAATTTTTATTTTCGCCTCGACAGCAGGATAGTCGTATTTGACTCTTGCCCTATCTACACTTACAAAATATGCGTCATCATCATTCCAATTGCACCAGCCGTTAGCCCCCTCTGATTCATTAGGTATACGCCAATTGGTTTCAAATGGTGCCCGGAGACGATTCTCCATCTGAAAAGTGAATTTTGAGGCCGACTCGGAACTTGTAATGTCGCAAAAACTCCAGCCCTTCCATTTCCATTCACGTTTGTTTTTCTTTTCCTGATGATCATACCACTCGTCCCTGTAATAATAGTCATAGCACGGAATGTAAGTTACACCACTCTGTGGATTCGTTACGGTAACTGTCACATTGACCTTGGAACTGTTCACACCGGCGGATTCTTTCACAAAGGTAAACTCAGGCTTTGCGATGCTGTTTGATGCGTATTCGGATGTATCTACCGCAATCCTGCAAAGAGGCCCGAAGGTCTGTCCGGTCCATGCATCGTTCACGTCCGCGTGCATGTTGTAGTTCGGCTGTATGTAGAAAACATATTTTGAGCCTGAATCAACCTCAAGGATATTATTATCAGTTATGTCGGAGCTTCTGTCATCCTTGAAGGGCTTTACGGTGTTCCGTCTTAGATTCATTTCACGCTCGTTCACTCCGTCCTCAAGTCTTCCATAGAAAATCCTGTACAGGACATAAATGTTTGTACCTGGTAAATCGGCAAGCTGCTGGGATGCTACTCTTCCCATGTTGGAAAGATCAAAATAATTGAGTTTGATTTTCTTTTTTCCGTCTGAGTCTCCTTCCAAAACATCATAATTGTAGAAATCAATCTGCTTTGGAACCAGTGTGTTTATGGTGTTGTAGTTTCCGACAGAATCGTACATAAAGACACGGAGATAGATGTCCTTCTGAAGATTTGTGTCCCGGAAGATTTTGTAGGAATCCGGGAGCTGAAAATATTTTCCGTTAAGGAGACCAGGGTTCGACTTAAGCGGGTCGGTCTCATCGTAGCCTATGATTTGCACCGGCTCGCTCATGTTGTTCTCAGAGGTTCCCCATGAGACGAAATAGGAAAAGTCCTCGGATTTTTGTTCAAAACGGTTTGTGGCGTTGAAATTCGAGATGTAGTACACGTCGTCCACCATGTAGAGCATTTTGAACCGCTGCATATAGCTTTCAATGGAGGAAACCGTCGGTATTTGGGAATCAAAGATAGAAATTTCCGCTGGCACTTGAACTCCGTCTTGCCAATACCAGTCCCCCGGCTCAATGTCGTTTCTGAAGTTTGGTGTCTCAAACCAAATCATGCCGCTTGCACTGTTTGCCAAAGTTGTGTCCCGAAGCAGGTAATACGTCTTGGAGTCTTCGCTGTCAAGGTTCGATGCGTCGGAAACTGTCACCCTCACTTTGTAAATTCCGTCCTTGGCCGTGCTCTCCGAAATGTCAAGGCATACAGTGTCGTAGGAAATTCCGCTTTCGTTGACGAAGGTGAGTTTTTCGCGTCTGTCGGTCTCAGATTCATTCACGGGAGTTCCAGAAACATCAAACACGCGGGAATACTTGAAATGCGCGTAGACATCGCCACCACCACGGTCGTTTCCTTCTATATAAAAGTTGGCCTTTGACTGGATGTGGTTTGTTTCAATGATTTCCCGCTCGGTTTCCGCCGTAAAACCTTTTTCCGAAAGAAGAATGGTCTCTGATGAGGCATTCCGACCGATATACGAAGGTGGAAGCTCTCCACGCACCAAAGAGAGGACCGGAGCTGTATTGTCCACGCTGTCGCTTATTCGGTAATTGTGGTGAACCTCGTCCTTTATTGGAATCCTGTCTCTTGTCCTGCAGGATTTTGAGAGGGTGACGTTGATGTCCATCGCCCTTTTCCCCTGCAAATTAATCAGATTTCGCTCATTCGCCGGGATTGTCACAAGCTTGTTGTCGTTGGACCATATTGGCGTCGTGAAGTTTGGAAGCAGGTCATCACCCTGTGCGCTTGTGATTGAAAGTGCCTCCCCAAGTGTCTCGGGGTTCATGGATTGCGTAAAGCTGATTACAATCGCACGGTTTTTAGCAACACCCTGGTCGGAAAATGCCGGTTCCTCAATTTTTGCCACCGGACTCTCGTGGTTCGCGATGTAGACCGCCTCTTCAATCTCATCTCTAAGCTGTGCGCCGTTAAAAAAATTCTCGCAGGATGAAAAACAAAGGAGCAGGCACAAAAGACACCAGAGCGACAAAAATTTAAGTCCTACGCAAAAACTTTTTCCCATAAAACCGCCTCCTGCAATGGGATTACCCTAAATGGGACTACCCTAGGATACATTATCTTACAGGATTTGGGATTTTGCAAGATTTTTTCTATAAAACAGCTCTCTACTTATGTCTGCGCACACCGTCAAATTTTACTTCCCACAGAAAAAGACCTGTAGGCGGAGCCGTCATGCCGGCAAGTTTTCGGTCGCGGCTTTCAAGTACGTTTCTGAAATCTTCCGGGGTCTGCCCTTTTTGTTCCATCTGAATGAGCGTACCCGTAATCGAGCGGACCATTTTCCATAAAAATGCGTTGGCCTCAATCTCGAAAACTAGTATGTCGCCCTCGTAGCGGAATCCGGCTTTTTCTATATATCTGTGGGTGGAAAGACTCTGGTCCCCGGCAGCAGCAAAAGTCGCGCAGTCAATTTCACCGGAAAGACATGAACACATTTTGTTAAGAACTTCAACATCGGGCCGCCGCTTTATTCTCCAGACATAGCGCATGTCCCTTGCCTCCGGGAAAGACGTGTGCATGAAATATCTGTACGCCCTTGACGTTGCGCTAAGACGGGAGTTGAAATCTTCCGGGACTTTTTTTGCGTCCATCACGCGGACATCGGGAGGAAGAAGACCGTTCAACGCGCGGATATAGTTTTCCTCCGGGATTGAGTCCGACGGTGAAAAAAAATTTGCGGCCTGGGCATGTGCATGGACACCGCTGTCAGTCCTTCCCGAACCGTAGAGATTTATCCGTGTGCGGAACATTTTTTCAAGAGCGCCCTCAAGCTCGCCCTGCACTGTCCTGACTGGATTTCCACCAGCCGCCCTATCCTGCCGCTGCCATCCGCAAAAATCGGTGCCGTCGTAGGAAAGGGTCAGGAGAATGTTAGTCATCGCTGAAAATATTGTTTGAGGAAAGTTCCTTGTTTATCTTGTCGTAAAGATTTTTCGCAAGCTCCAGAAGCGGTCCCGGTTTTTCCTTGCTGGATTTTCCAAGACCGAAGATTCTTGCTATGGACTTCTTGAACTCCTCCAGCTTCTTCAGCCTGAGCTCCTTGTCCTTTTTCTGTCCGTACTTGTACTCAAGGATTCCCTGCATGTAGATTACGCCGTCGTAACCGTAGTTTTTGTCGGTGTCCGGTCCGAACATGTTGTTCATCGGCTCGATTGACTCAATGCGTCCGGTTTCGTTAATCAAGGTCTGCTGGTAGAAGAACATGGCCTTCCTGTAGAAAACCTGCGCTATGTACGCAAAGTTGTGTCCGGGGCAAAGTATGTCCAAATCCTGGCACATCCACGCAAGACGGATTGTAATCATTGCGCGCTTGAACGTAGGGGCGTAACCGATATCAACTTTTTCGTAGCAAAGGAGCGCGTTGTAGTACATGGCGGCCCCATCGTAGAGGTTCCGTTTTTCGAGCAGATTGTGGTACGGGAAGATTGTCTCCACCATTGCGACACGTTTTTCCTGGTCATCGTAAAGCCTTGCAAGAGAGGCCTGGTCCTTGATGTCGTTGAAATCCTTCCAGAAAAGAGCCGTGTGGCAGTTCGGACAGCATCCAATTTCGTAAATCATCGGGAAAACGCGACCGTATCTTTTTGAAGGCTCGT
>CACZPR010000097.1 GCA_902783155.1 uncultured Spirochaetaceae bacterium | reverse complement strand
TTTCGGGACGGACACACGCTGGGAGCCTGTTCTTAACTAATTTTGTTGGACTCGACATTTTTAACTCACCAGAATCCGTTCCGCATATAGACTTTGGTTCTCATGCTGAACCCCTGGTGCAAAAGTGTCTTGCTCTTTGATAGTTTTATGTTCTATAATATAGGAATGAAGAACACTTTGAATGATGAACTTGCCGTCTGTGGTTTTGCGGCCGTGAAGACTCTTGAAAAAAGAAACTGGCAGAAAATCCAGCGACTCTATTTTACGGAACAGCGCGCTCCTTTGTTTGGGGGGCTTTGCAAAAAACTTTCCGCGGAGAAACGTCCCTACAATGTGGTGGAGCCGGAGGAACTTGAGAAGCTGTGCGGATCCGTCCACCATCAGGGTGTCGTGGCCATGGTGGATATGCCCGAAATCCTTCCGCTGAACACGGACATCACCGAAAGATGGGTGGAGCAGAAGGAGGACGCAATTCTTTTGGACCGCGTGGGAAATGCAAACAACCTTGGCGCGATAGTGCGCTCCGCCGCTTTCTTTGGTGTGAAGAACATCGTGATTCCGCTGGACGAGGCGCAGTCATCAATCACCACAAGCTCCTACAGGGTTGCCGAGGGTGGCATGGAATTTGTCAACGTGTATTCTATAAAATCCATACCCAAGCTTCTGGCCACCATGGAGGGAAGAATGTTGAGGCTTGGCACGGCACTTGACGCAAAGGAGCGTGTGGGCAGCATCAAACGCATGGACCGTGACATGCCTGTGCTTGCCGTGCTTGGAAACGAGGAGAACGGAATCTCCAAGGCCGTCCGTGAGAATGTGGACCACCTTGTTTTGATTCCATTTGGCGCGGAAAGCCGTGAATGTTCGGTCGAAAGCCTTAATGTCGCGCAGGCGTCCGCCGTTTTGATGTACGAGATGGCAGGAAGAAGGCTTGGCGAAAACGATAGGCCCGAGCCAAAAAACAGTGAAACAAGACGTGAGTCCGGCCATGACGGTAGAAGGTCGGAATCAAGGTTCGACGAAAGAAGGCGGGATTCAAGACCGGATGACAGACGGCCAGACCCGAGGGACTACAGGAGATCTGACTGGGGACGCGGGGAAAACAGACCCGACCCAAGGGACTACAGGAGAGCTGGTCCAAGGTCCGGCGAGGGACGCTATTCCAGGGACCGGGATTTTGAGCGTGGACCAAGAAGGCGTGGAGGGGATTATGAAGACTAAGAAGATTTTTTCCGTTGCGGTGGCATCGGTTCTTTTGTTTGCGACGTTTCCATCGTTTGCCCAGGCCGTGGTTATAGTCGATGAGCAGCCTGGCATTTTCCAGAGGACCATTCCCGAAAATGAAAGGTGCATAAGTTTTTCGCAGAAGTCGCCGTTCGAGCTGAATCCAATAGCGGACTCCATTGCCATGGGACTTTCGCTTGCTGGATTTGTGAGCGCGAATCTTGTCCGTGCGTTTGGAACCTATCCGGAGTATGTTTCCACCAGTGTGTACGACCGTGCCAGTGTTCCTGAAATCGACCGGTGGGCAATGAATCCATACAACAAGGTCCTGGACAATATTGGAACGGGCACTGCCATTTTTGATGCTGTCCTCCCTGTTGTGACTTACGGAATGGAATTTCTTTTCAGCAATCTTCCGAAAAAGGACGGGGCGACGCTTGCCGTAATGTATGCCGAGACGCTTCTGACCGCAAACGCTTTTAAGGAGACCATGAAGATAAATGCCCTCAGGGTGCGTCCGTATATGTATTTCGATGCCTACGACACATCCGCGATTGCCCACCACGACTTTGAGTTTTCGCTTCCAAGTGGGCACACTGTCAACGCTTTTGCCGGCGCGACATTCCTGACCTATACATTCTGCACGTACTATCCTGAGTCAAACTGGAAAATCCCTGTGATTGCCACGTCCTATGCACTTGCGGTTGGGACCGGAATTCTCAGGATGACCAGCGGAAACCATTTCTTTACCGACGTTCTTGCGGGAGCGGCCCTTGGTTCCGCCTGTGGATTCCTTGTTCCGTTTGCGCACACCTTCCTTGCTTTCGCGAATGAAAAATTTGCGGACTACAGCGAGAAGACGGGAAATCCGAAAGTCGCTCTGGCGGCCTTGCCGATGGGACTGAATGTCTCAATACAGTTCTAGGGGCCGCCAAATGAAAAATAGATTCAAGGCCGGCGTTCTTGCGGCAGCTGTGTTTTCTTTGATTTTTGCATCGGGATGCTCGAAGGACCAGGGCGGAAAAAAGGCTTCTCCGAAATCTGCAAAAAAGGATGAGAACACGGTGACGGTACCGCATGGTGTTGTTTTTTCTGGCGCGCTCTGGAACATCTCCGGCTCGGACGCTGTTTCATATTTTTCCGACGTGATTCCGGGGACCATGGTTGAGGTTTCAACTTCCAACGGAAAAGCTGAGTCAAAAAAGCTCCAGTCCGGGGACGAGACGAAGGAATTCATCCGAGTGAAGATTGACGACATGTATCTCTGGGTTGATTCGGACGGCATTGTTCTGGATGTCCTGCCATACTATGTGCTGGAGACCGGAACGGATGTCTTTTTTTACGAAAAGCCGGATGCCGATGCCAAGCACGAAAAGAGGCTCCCTCCTGATACAATCGTGGCTTTCGTTGGACAGTGCGAGAACACACGCGAATATCCCGAGGGTCAGAAATTTGGACGCATAAAACTTCCGGCGGCAAATCCAGGTGAGTACGAGGATGGATATGTGCGGCTGTCAAACATAGACAACAGCGCGGCCCACCTTGCGATGATCCAGGTCTCCCAAAAATATGCCCAGTATTCTGGACGCGGGGATGTGCCTGTGGAGATACTGAACGAACTTGAGGACAATATTGGGGAACTTCGGTCATGGAGCGGAAGATGATGGGCGGAATCAAAAAAATAGGCGCGGTTTTTGTTCTGGCGTTCACTTTTTTTTCGGCGGCCGCGCAGAGTGGAAAGTATTATGAGACTGATGCCGTGGTCCTGCAGGACAAGTGCGTTCTCTGGCAGATGGGGGACGACGGGAAACTTGTTGACACAAAGGAGACTCTCGGTGTTGGCGCGGAGATAAAGGTCAGGGCGACATCAGACTACAGGATGCAGGTCCAGACTCTCACATGGACTTCGGGACGAGTCGAGCAGAGCGGAAACTTCATCCGCATAGACTACATGGACAGGGACTACTACATCTTTGACGGAAGGATTGCCCTTGGAATGGTTCCCGGAATCATAACCGTGCCGTCGGCTGCAATCTACCGGACAAGGAACCTCGCTGACATTACGGGGGCTTTTCTTGTGAGCGGAAAGGTGCTTGCGGTGGGAAAGACCTACGAGATTGTCGGTGGAATCAGCATGAGCGAGATTGCGTACTTCAGCGCGGAGTCCCAGGGCATTTTGCGGGGATATGTCCGTGCCGACAGGGTTAGCGCGAACCGTGACGACATCAAGGCAATTGAAATGCTTGCTCTTGCGGAGGATGCGTACAGCTACTCACAGAAGAGACAGATTGTTTCGTCCGTGAAGGACCTGAATGTCACGGGCAATGTACTGGAGATGATTGGCGAAGCGGAGATGAGGCTCAACCGTTCCGCAAACCTGTCGCTTTCCGGTGAAGTCGATGTCCCTACCCAGACCTTCTATTATGCGGACGACGGCTACATCCACATACGCGACATGCCGTCCACCGTTGGAAACTCTGTTGGAACCCTTGCAACCGACGATGATTTTACGGTCATAAGAAGGACCGCAAGAAGCCAGACCCTCTACGGAATAACCGACTTCTGGTATTACGGTGTGTCCGTGGACAAGGTTGACGGATGGGTTTTCGGTGGATTTTTGACACCACGCCCGGTTGAGGGGGACGAAAAAAATCCTGATGCCGTGGAAGGTGAGGGAGCCGATGCCGCGGAAGGTGAGTCCGGGACCGAAGGAAATGGCTCTGGAGGAAGCGCGTCCGAAGTTGATGAAAAGGGACTGTAGGATTCCATGTTTATAAAAAAAAGACCCGGCGGTGACTTTCGTTTTTCGTCGGGTCCTTTTTTTTGTGGATTTTCTAGTTGTGGCAGATTTTTTCTTCGCACTCGTGGTAGAGTTCGGAAGTCTTTTTCACAACATCCTCCGGAAGACTCTTGATGTTGGGGTCGCCGGCAAGATTGTTGTCCTTGAGCCAGTCGCGCACAAACTGTTTGTCGTAGCTTGCGGGGCTTGTTCCAACCTTGTATGTTGAAAGGTTCCAGAATCTGCTTGAGTCAGGGGTAAGAACCTCGTCCGCAAGAACCAGCTCCCCGTTTTCGTCCAGACCGAACTCAAATTTTGTGTCCGCGATTATTATGCCGTTTTTGTACGCATGTTCGTAGCACTTGTTGTAGATTGCGATTGCAGTGTCCGCAATTTTCTGTCCAAGTTCCGCGCCCAAATCATTTTTCATATATTCAAGGGTAACGTTGATGTCGTGACCCTCCTTTGCCTTTGTTGATGGAGTGCAGATTGGTTCCGCAAGTTTTTCGGCCTGCTGGTATTCCCTGTCGAACTTGTGTCCAAGGAATGGCTCGCCCTTTTTGTAAGCCTCGTACATTGAGCCGAACATGTAGCCACGGACAATCACCTCGTATGGAATCATCTTGAGCTTTTTGACCAGAATTGTGCGGCCCTCGTATTCGCTTTTCTGGAACTCTGCCGGCATATCCTTGAGGTCGGAGGAAATCATGTGGTTTTTCACGATGTCCTTTGTGAGTCCGAACCAGAAATTTGAAAGAGCGTTGAGAACCTTGCCCTTGTCCGTAATCATTGTGGGAAGAATCACGTCGAACGCAGAGATACGGTCGGTGGTGACTATGACCATCCTTCCGTCTTCCAAATCATAAACCTCACGGACCTTGCCGCTGATTATGTTTTTCATAGAAAATCTCCTTGGGGAAATCAATTTTTAGGTGGAACCAAAAAAAGGACCCAAGGACAGTTTATTTTCAACTGAGTTTTTTTTCAAGTGGTTCCCTTACTGGAAATATTTTTCCTCGAATGCGTAGATTGGGATTGGACGTTCAAAATGGTAGCCCTGGTATGAGTCGCATCCGACAGTCTTCAGGAATTCAAGCTGCGTCTCCGTCTCAACTCCCTCTGTGACTACGGAAAGCCCCAGTTTTTTTCCAAGCTCTATGACCTGCTGGATTATTGTGCGGCTCTTTGATGCGTCCTTTGAGTGGTAGAGAAATGCCATGTCGATTTTGAGTACGTCCACCGGGAGGTCCTTCAGCATATTCAGCGACGAGTAGCCCGAGCCAAAGTCGTCCATGGCAATCACAAATCCCGCAAGCCTCAGACGCTCGATGACGGGGAGTTTTATCTCCAGGTCGGACATCATGGCGGTCTCCGTCAGCTCTATGTGCATTTTCGTCGGGGAGACATCGTATTTCTGCGTCAGCTCCATGAAGGTGCTGTAGATGTCCATATAATAGAAATCAAGGGGAGAAAGGTTGACCGAGATGTAAAAATCCTCGCGCCCGTTGCGTTTCCATTTTGCAAGGAGCATACAGGCGTTCTCCCACATGAAATAGTCCAGCCGGGAAATCATGCCGTTCTTTTCGAGGGTCTTGATGAACTGGTTTGGCGGAACCAGGCCTTTTTCCGGGTGGTTCCATCGTACAAGGGCCTCTGCCCCAACAATTTTGCACTCGCTGTCCGTCTGTGGCTGAAGGTAGACCTCGAACTGTCCCTCCTCCAGTGCTGTGTCCAACGCCGCCGTAATCTGCTGCTCCCATACCAGAGCCTTCCGCATGTTGTCGTCGTAGAATGCGTATCTGTTTTCGTAGCGGTCCTTGACGGATGACAATGCAAGGAAAGCCCTGTCGAACATTGTGACAACCGAGGTGTCCGACTTTGAGACCTTGTAGACACCTGCGTGCACGACTATTGAATAGTTCTGGTCCTTCAGTATGTCCGGGGTCTGCTCAAAGATTTTTTCAAACTGGGCAAGATTCTGCTCAATGTTTTCTTCCCGCACAACCTGGACAAAACGGTCTCCCGAAATCTGTCCAAGAATCTCGTTTGGAATGGACGGGTTGTTTAGAATCTCCGCAAGCTGAATCAGCACACGGTCCCCAACGTCGCGTCCAAAAAGGTCGTTCAGAAGCTTAAAATTCTTTATGTCGAAGGCGACTATGTAATATTGCTGGTCCGGGTGTTCCCTGAGGAGTGCCTCGGTCTGCTCAATCAGTGTGGCCTTGTTGAAAAGCCCGGTCAAATCGCTGTGGGTGGCCTTGTACTTTTCGTTCTCCATCTGGTTGATGTCGTCGGTGCAGTTCTGTATATGGTAGAAGCATCCCTCCGTGCGGTTGTGTTTTTCTATGACCCTGTACTCAATCCTCAGGTGGGTCTTGTTTTCCCTGTGCATCGTTGTGAAAATCTTTCTGTAGCTCTTTGTGTCGGCAGGGAAAAAATCTTCCTTCAGAATCTCACGGAGCGGGTCCTTTGCTTTGTCAAGACTGTCGTCGGTCAGGTTGAAGAAAAACTTTGCTGGGTCGTTGGCGAAAATACATTCACGGTCCGAGTTGAAAAACAGAATCATGTCGGAGCTGTTGCAGACAACCTCGTTCAGAAGGTCGTAGATTATTGTGTGCTGCTTGTAAATCAATGTGAAGTATGTGACAAGGCACGCGCTGAGTCCGAATCCTATGATTGACTTGTCGATTTCGTTTGTGTTGTTGACAAAGAACACATCCCATACAAGCGTGACAGCCAGCGAACAGATTGTGGCTATGTATTTTTTCCAATAGACCGTGGCCGAGGTGCACAGCTTGTAAATCAACGCGATGAAGCAGAGTATGCTTAGTATATAGGAAAACACCAGGTGGATATTGAACCATAGCAGGTGCTTTGTGATGTAGTAGACCTCGCCCTTTGCCCCCACGACCTCCACACACTTGTATGCGTGTCCGAGAAACGGATTGATTAACATGGAAACGGAGTCGGCGATTGTCAGCGCGAGCAGAACCCATGGAATCCACCTTGGCTTTGGCTTCAGTCCCGTATAGTTGATGCAGTAGCGGAGCAGGGTCAAAAGCAGCCAGTTTATACTTCCATAGAAAATGCTGTACGCCATGTTGCTTTCCGATGGGGTGGAGCAAATCATCAGCGTGAAGTTTGCGATTGTCGGAAGCAGCGCGAATATGATTGGGTAGCGCAGATATTTTGCAATCGGCTTTTTGCTTGCAAATGTGATTATAGTGCAGACACCCAAAACCAGTGCCATCATTATGAAGACTATCGCGTAAAACTGTTTCATGGTTTAACCTTTGTTTTCCTTAAATTTTCCTAGAATCAGGTTGTAGGCCACCGAGCCTGGATTTGGAATGAGCGGAAGATTTTCCCTGTCGAACCATGCCGCATCCTGAATCTCCTCTTCCTGTATTCTGATTTCCCCGCTCTCATATTCGGCGGTAAACGCAAGCATTAGCTGGTCTGGAAATGGCCACGGCTGGCTGCCCACGTATTTTATGTTCTTGATTTTGATTCCGGTCTCTTCAATAACCTCACGGGCGACGGTCTCCTCAAGACTTTCCCCATGCTCCACAAATCCTGCGACGCATGAATAAAAATTGGACGCGACCGTTTTGCTTTTCGCCAGAAGGATTTTGTTCCCGCGCGAGACAAGTACGATTATGGCCGGCTCTATCTGCGGGAAAAAGAGTCTGTCGCATTTGGTGCAGCGTCTTGCGGTAAGCCTGTAGTCATCGCGTAGGGCTTTTCCGCATGTGGGGCAGAACCTGTATTTCTCACGCAGCTTCAAAAATCCATGCGCACGGGCGGCCAGTCCACCGAGAGACGAGTTTTGGGCCAGGGACTTTTCCTTTTCGGTCTTGGAGTCCCAGAAAAACTGGCGCAAAGGAATTGCTATACATCCAGCTGGTATCGGGCAGTCATTTTCCAGCATCACAGCTGTGTAGTCCATCTCTGTTTCCGAAAACCAGTCCGACGCTACCTGATTTTTTATGCAACGCTCCAGAGTTTCAACACTTGGCAAGGCGGAAATGTCTATGGTTCTGGAGAAATCCGTGTCCTTTTTGAGAAGAATGTTTTTTTCCGTAAAAATAAAGTGGCTTCCGCAGAAATCCACGGTCGGTGTGCTGACTATAGACATACCTAGATTGTAACCCCGTTTTGCGATTTTGTAAAATTTTTGGCGCAAAGTTACGGGCTTTTTTTTTTGACTGTCAGCGGAAAGCCTGTCTAAAGTTTATCACTATTCGTAAATATAGTCCGAAATGTCAACTTCCTCAAAAGCGTCTATTCCCAGTTCGGAAAGGGCTATGGCGATTTTCAGCGCGAGCCTGTTGTACATCTCGTAGCTCGTTTCCATAACCTCATTCACCATTGCGGAATTTTCGGCAACAAGTTTTTTTCCAATCGGGGAGTCATAGAATTTCAGAATTTCATTTATCTCGTCAATTGTAAAGTGTTTTTTGTAGATTGGCTCATAGAATTCAACCAGAATGTCCAGTACAGTTTCTTTCAGCGAATCCTCAAATGCCACTCGGCTTTCGTTGTCCAGGTCGAGGTAATCCTCCAGCATACCTGTCATCATGTTGGACATTTGGTCTGTGGTCCCCGACACTTCCAGATATTTCCTCATGGCATCGGTGTAGTCATCTTTTTCCTTTGCAAATGACGTGGCTCCAATCAGCGGAAGCGCAATCAGCAAGAGCGTGGTTTTGAAAAATCCTTTCCTCATAAAATCCTCCATAAAGACTTCTCGTTAGCGGTGCGCCAAGGATGGTCCGTCTATTTTTTTTCCTCGATTTTCAGAATCCGTCTTCGCACGAATCTGCCAACAAGCTGAATCGCAGGACCGAGCGTCAGAGCCATGACTATGGAGCCGACCAGCGATGTGGCAATGTCTATTCCCGAACCTATGCTCGAAAGAAGGCCAACCACTATTACAAACAAGTCGTAGCACATTCTGGATACGGCCTTGGGAATCTTTTTCAGTTTTTCGCCAATGATGGTCGCAATTCCGTCGTATGGGGAAAGTCCCATCTCCGCGTTGATGTAGAATGCCGCGCTGATTACAAAAAGAAGAATTGCCGCCGAGAACATCAGGATTTTTGCCCAGAGCATTTCGGGGGAGCTGCAGATTGTTGTGAGCGCCGGGAAAGTTTTTGCCCAGACCCAGCGGAAAAAATCGGATATGTAGCCAATCAGAACCATGTTCGCTATGGTTCCAAGACCAATCAGCCGCCAGTTGATTATGACCATCACCACAAGCATGGCCAGATTCAGGACCAGCTGCCATGTCCCGAACTGCCACCCAATCCTCCGGGAGATTATTGTGTTCTGAAAAGTGTAGGGGTCCGTCCCCCACTTGATTTCAATCAGGAAGGACAAAAAGAATCCCATAAAAAATATTCCGCCAATCATTATGCAAAATTTTTTCCAGAACTGCGGAACAATAAACTGTCTAAGAAATTTGTTGGCCATATCTCCCCCAAACGCAAGTCGCATACGGATTATATTGATGCCCACCCAAAATGTCAAAGGGGGCAGGACTTCGGCATGGAGACCTGCCATTTTTAGGGTTTTATTTTTAATATATTAAAGTGGACATTGTAAAATCCTTGTGGTAAAATTGCGGATTATAAGGAAAACAAGATGAGCTTAAAATATTCTATCATGGAGGCCCTTGCGGGGGACCAGAAGAAAAAATTCTGTCAGCAGCTGGAGGAACGTGAGTCTGTTGCCGACCTCCCGGACTGGTGCTATAAAAAATACGATGTGACTAAAAGTGGCGACGAGGAAAATCCTGTGTTCGCAATCAAATCAAAAAACAATGAACCTGTCAGGGCCATTCTGTATGCCTACGGTGGATGCGGAATCCTTGGACCTTCAAAGAGACAGTTCGTTATGGCCGCCAGGCTTGCCGATGTCACAAAATCTGTTGTCTATCTGCCGTTCTATCCGCTTGCTCCAAAAAACAATGTCCGTTTCGCGCTCAGGTGGCTGCAAAAAGTTTACGCCGACATGCTGAAGGAATGGTCCGCAAAAAAAATTGTATTTGTTGGTGACAGCTACGGTGCGAATGTCGCGATGAGTCTGTGCTACCGTGTGGCGGGCCGTCCGTCAAAGCTTGTGTTGATTTCCCCCGCAGTCGGTCTTGATGATGGCGAGGGGCTTGAAAAAAGAAAATCCGCCGAGGAAAATGACCGCATAATGAGCGTTGAGGCCGACAGACTGATTGCCGCAAACTGGTTCAAGAATGTCCATCTCGATTCTTCCGATGCGGACCCAATCCGTGTGGACTGCTCCAATTTTCCGCCGACCTGTCTTTTCTATGGCACCAAGGAGCTTTACGCAGGTTCAATTGGACAGCTGGTTTCCAAAATTGAAAACGGGGATGCGCCGCTTGAAATTGTCAAAAAGAAGATGTGCCACGACTGGGTTTTGCTCCAGAACACCGGGGAAGGGAAAAAAGCTCTGAAGCAGATTGCCTCGTTCATTGAAAAAGAATTCGGTCCGGTCCAGCCAAAGGTAGTCGTTCCCCCAAAAGACGACGACGAATCCACGGAAGGGGAGCCTGTTGACGATGAATCCAGCGACGACCAGATTGAGGAAGTCTAGATTTTTTGATATAGTTTAAAAAACAAATCCAGAAGCTTTTGCCTTTGGCATTGTTTCTATTAGATTTAGGAGTGTACAAAATGACAAAGTTGGTTTTGGTTCGCCACGGAGAGTCGGAGTGGAACAAGTTGAATCTTTTCACAGGCTGGACAGATGTTGAGCTTAGCGAAAAAGGACGCGAGGAAGCAAAGAGCGCGGGAAAACTTTTGAAGGAAGAGGGCTATGACTTTGATGTCTGCTACACTTCATATCTCAAGCGCGCAATCCATACGCTGAACGGAATCCTTGACGAGATGGACAGAAACTGGCTGCCTGTAATCAAGACATGGAAGCTGAACGAGCGTCACTATGGAGACCTCCAGGGAAAGAACAAGGCTGATGCCGCCGCAAAGTTCGGTGAGGACCAGGTAAAAATCTGGAGACGCTCTTTTGACGTAAAGCCTCCGGTTCTTGCCGATGACGACGAAAGGTCAACAAAGAAACTGGACATGTACCGCGAAATCGACCCGTCTTTCATCCCGCAGAACGAGTCTCTGGAAACAACAATCCAGCGTGTCGTTCCATACTTCCTTGAGGAAATCAAGCCTGCAATGAAATCCGGAAAGCGTGTAATCATCGCGGCCCACGGAAACTCACTCCGCGCTCTCGTCTACTATCTGGACAAGATGACCCCGGAGGAAATCCTTGGAGTGAACATCCCGACAGCAACACCGCTTGTCTACGAGTTCGACGACAACTTCAACGTAATCAAGCACTACTACCTTGGAGACCAGGAAGCAATCGCGGCAAAACAGGCTGCTGTTGCAAACCAGGGAAAGAAGCAGTAAAAAACACTGCGCACAAATGCACCGGTCGGTCCGAATGTGGATTGGCCGGTGTTTTTTTTTGCGGGCTAAAAATAAAGTTCCGCCTCGAACGAATTTCCCTTGTCCGTTTTTCCTACGTAGACCAGTTTTTTCTTTCCGTCAACCTCGGTTTCCGCGCTCAGAATGTGTACGTCCTCGTCAAGCATGGCCTCCTTTGAATAGTTGATTTTAAAATCGCTGGGCTGCCTGCCGCGGTATTCGACCGGAAGTGCGTCTGCAATGAAAGCTCCGTAGCGCGAGTTGGTAGTGTGTCCGTTGGAGTCCAAATCTGAAAAACGGATTTTTCTTGAATCAACTTCGGCCAGATTGTCGGGAAGGGAAATCTTTCCGGGCTTCATGCACCCGTCCTGCCTCTGGTAGTCGTTCGGCTTGTGGAGCTTGAAATCCTTCGTGGGCATAATCCGCCTTGCCTCAAGGTTCACTACAATCCATGAACTCAGTCCGTCAACAAGCAGGTTTCCGTTTTCGTCGCTGATTCTGTACGCACGTTTCAGTTGGAGCGCCTCAGGTTTTTCTTCCCATGTCACCACCGAAATCTTTTGGTTTTCCCTTGGCATTTTGTGGAAATGGAACGCGACCCTTGAAACAAGGATTGCGACACCGTTTTCTTTTAGAAACTCGCGCGAAAGACCCTGCTGCCTGTAGTCCTCCACCGCAACATCCGACGTGATTCTGAGAAGCTCGTTCAGGCTGATGTTTCCGTTTATGTCCGCCTGCGAAAAATTAATC
The DNA here is from genome assembly GCA_902783155.1 of uncultured Spirochaetaceae bacterium. Lineage (GTDB taxonomy): Bacteria > Spirochaetota > Spirochaetia > Treponematales > Treponemataceae > Treponema_D. The sequence continues at coordinate 32,220 of CACZPR010000097.1, read as the reverse complement.
TGCGTCTCGTAGTGAAAAACAATTCCATCATCCTCGTGCCAGTTTTTAAATTCAATCATTTTTTTTCTCCAATTCTATTTTAATTTTCCTGATTTTTTTCTTCGAGATTTTTAATCCATTCCCGAAGTTTTTCATCGCTTTCCGAAATGTCAATCAAAGTGATTCTGTCCCTGTTGACTGCGCGATTTTTTTTGACGAAGCGGGAAAGTGTTTTTTCGGATTCGGACTTCATGCAGAGAACAAAAAGTCCTCCAAGGCGCGTCTGGATTTCTTCAGCCACAAGAGGTGTAAGATAGTTTTCAAGAACGGTCATCGGAATGTCGGTCCGGGATTTTTCTCCAAGAATCAGAACCAAAAGTGGATGCGCGGATTTTTCCTTTGGCTTCACATTTTCCGGGATGTATGAGAAGGCATTCAGGGTGCCGGTGTTTTTCAGCGGACGGAATTTTTGTGCGTCTGGAGAAAACCAGTCGCTGCATTCGCTCATGTCATTTTCAAAAAGGCTGTGCCCGATTTTAAAGTCATAGATTTTTTTCCACCTTATGCACTTTTCCGCCGGGTCATAGATGAACGGACTTGAAAATGCGTCGCCGGAAGAGCTTTCAATTTCCAGTGCGATGTGCGTTGCGCTGCCTGTCTCGTCGTAAGGAATCTCGGAGTCGGAATCTTCATCTGACCTGATGATTTCATTTCCGTCGATGTCGCAGAGATACGCCCTTTTTACCGGAACAGTTTTTTCTTTTTCAACAATCGTGTTGGATGCTCCGTCGGAGATTTCAGATTTCACGCTCACGTTAAAATTTTCTGCCCCAAGTTTTTCGCTGTCAAAATTTTCCGTAATCTTTCCGGTGTTCAGAATAATTTTTTCGGTTCCCGGTCCCCATTCGTTGCTCTTAAAAACAAGTGTGTAGGCGAAATCCTTTTCCTGAAACTGCTCGTAGATTTTCTGTATGGACTTTTTTTTCAGCCTGCTCGTGATTATGACCACCGCAATCATTGCCACACAAAAAATTGCTCCAAAAATTGTCTCCATATTTTTCCTCCCGTTAAATTAAAAATCAATTGACCTGTTTGCGGCCCGGTTCTTTTTTATAAGGCTCCGAATCTTTTTTCCCGCAAGACGCTTTTCCCTGGATGCCGCGGTCGGTTTTGTTTTTTTTCTTTTTGGCCTTATGTATGCTGCGTTTCTAATCCAGCTTTCAAGCCTGTCCACCGCAATCCTTCTGTTGGATTCCTGGTGCCGCTCGTCGTCCACGTCTATGCAGATATTTTTTTCGCTGTTGATTTTTCCGTCCAGCTTTTTCAGAACGGCCGTCATTTCCTTTTCGTCCAGTCCACGGATTGTGTTGACCGGAAGCATTCCATGGACCTTCGTGTTCACCTTGTTGACATTCTGTCCACCGTTGCCGCCGCTCCTTGCGAATGTGAAGCTGATGTTTTCCTCAATCGATTTTCTAAGTTCTTCCAGATTCATTCCATAAAAATAAACGTAAATCGATTTTTCTTCAATAGAGTAAACCGGTTTCGGGTCTCGACTTTTTAACGGCATTGGTGTACCATTTCCGTGAGGATTCTTATGGGATTTGCAAAAAAAATTGTTGCGGCGTTATTTTTTTCTTTTTTGGTTGCGGGCTTTGGATTTTCTGATGAGGCGATTGATGAGGACCTCCGTTTTGAAATCAACCTTTCCGACACCGTTGGAACAAGGCTCCTTAATTTTTCAAACTGCACCGACCTTGGCGTGGACATTACTGCCAAAGACAACAGAGTGGGCGGGCGCATTGGATTTATGTTCCGCGAGTCGTGGCTGAAAACATCCGACAGATATGCTTTCGGACTTTCGTTCAATCCATATCTTGGTTTTTGTTTTTACAATGGATGCGTTATGGGCGGCATAATTTTTTTCCCCGGCGTTGAGGGCTGCTCCCCATATATCGGATTGAACTGGGACTTTGACGTTATTCCAATTAAAAACGAATTTTCAAGCAGCCTTGCGTTCAGGGTTGGAATCGACTGGTATCCGGCGTACATCGAGAGTGACGATCCAAATACATCCGTAATCATAACGGTCTTTGGCTCGGTGATTCCAAATCTTTTTGTCGGCGGCACATACAAATTTGGTTACGGAATGAAGACCAAATAAAATTTTTGTTGCCGGGTCAATCGGTGATTGAAAACTCTGTCAGCTTCCCGATGGTCTGTAGTTTTTGGACAAGAGGCTCCAAGTCTTTCATGCTCGAAAGGTTGATTGAGTAGTGCAGAATCAATGTGCTGCGCGTCAGGTCCCTTGTCATGTTCTGGTCGTAGATTTTTATTCCGCTGGTCTCCAGAGTTTTTTTGATTCTGTCCATATCGACAGGCGCGTTTTCAAAAACAAGGTGCAGTCCCTTTTTGTTGATTTCGGGAAAAAATTTGTGCTCCAGTTTTTCAACCAGAATCAAAGTCAGCTCGACAATCGCAAGCACAATCAATGTCTGTAGATAAAGACCCGCACCCAACGCAAGCCCCATTGCCGCCGCGGTCCAGATTATGGCAGCCGATGTAAGTCCCTTGATGTTCATGCCCTGCCGTAGTATAGCTCCACCGCCCAAAAATCCAATGCCGCTTACAACTCCTGCAATTACTCTTGTCGAGTCCGCAGTCTTTTGCGATATGCTCGGAATGTAGATTGAGAGAATCGAGAGCAGTGTTGATGAAACGCAAATCAAAATCAGCGTCCTTATTCCCACGGCCTGGTTCCGGCTTTTTCTTTCCATGCCCAGCACAAATCCGCAGACAACGCTTGCAACAATCTTTATTGTGCAGTCCAGAATAAAATTCCAGTCAACAGTAAAATTCAGAGTCCCCAAGCCGCTGTCCTACCTTTTGCCGAAAATGGAAAATCCGTTGCCCTGGAGCTTTGTTCCCGGACGGACCCAGTTCAGGGATGTCTTTATGTTTTTCCTTGCCTTCTGCTCAAAGTAGCTGTCCGTATAATAGACAAGCCATTTTGCAAGGGATGCCTCGTTTGCAACAATGTCCATGGATTTGTCTCCGCGAATCATAAGCACGTTCAGATATGGCAGGTCCCCGTAGATTGCCGCAATGTTTTCCGCAAATGCCATGAACGATGTGGCCGCTGCGGCAACGACAGGTGAGGCGATTGAGTATGCACCGTTTCTTAATGATGGAGCGCGCACGGCATCAGCAGCCGAAGGACCCTCCTTTAAAAGATAGATTAGGGTTCCCGGATTTTCTTCTGTCTTTCTTGCCCTGAATCTGTTGAGTGCCTCCAGGGTGAGATACTGGTATGAAAGTACCATTTCGTTGGAGCCCCTTGAACATTCCTGTAAATCAACCTGGTTTGCGCGGGATGCGTACAGCTCTTCGTCAAAATAGAGAACCACCTCGTCCAGTGTCTTGAAAACGCTTTCCGCATTCAAAATCAGGGTCCTTGCGGAAATGGGGGAGCCTCTGTTCCATTGAACGGTGGAAACTCCTGATGCCATGTCCATAAGTTTCTGCTGCCGCTCCGTAGTTCCGGATTCGTCCTTTATATCTTCATAGTCACCGCAGGCAACGACACGCCTACCCGACTGGGCCAGTGTGTCAGCAAATTTAGTGCAGGCCGGCATATCTTTTCCGGCAACAAGAGTAGTCTTAGTCATGCCAAACATTATATCACAGAGCGACAAAAGTTAAAAGGTGGTGTGGCAAATCTGCCTGGGCTTCAGCATGAAAACTATAGATAAAATGCAACACATGAGCGGGTCCCAGTTGACGCGTCCCCCTCCTGTGTTGCACAAATCCATCGTTTCTATCATGCTGAAGCCCTGCCAAATATACTTTGTGGAAAATTTTTACAAAATCCTGTATATTCCTTTTATTGAAGCTGATAAAAGAAAGGAGATTTTATCATTGACTAATAAAGAGATTTTGGAAATTGCGATGCGTCAGTCGGCGGAGGACATTGGATGTCTTGCCACGGATTTTTTGTCGGATAAAAATATTGTAGTCCCTCGCCGTCCCGGAAAAAATGTCAGGAAATATTACAAGGAACCAATCGCATGCAATCTGGTTTCCTATGGGAACAATGTCGTGGCTGCCGCGACGGATGAAATTTTTGCAACCGTATCCGAGTTTGTCGGAAAGTACAGATTCTACAACTGTTTTGAAACTCCGGACATGCACTGGCTGAACGAGCGCCTGGTTGAAAAGGGACACAAGGTTTGCTTCATGGCCGAATACTATCTTCCCGATGTGGACCACATTCCCGATTTGGACTGTCCCTACGAAGTCCGTCTGCTTGTGCAAAAGGATTTTGAAAATCTCTATCTTCCAGAATGGAGCAACGCGCTCTGCGAGGAAAGAAAAAATCTGGACGTGCTGGGGCTTGGTGCGTATGACGGTGGAAAACTTGTTGGATTTGCCGCATGTTCCGCAGACTGTGACGATATGTGGCAGATTGGTGTGGACGTTCTTCCGGAATATAGAAGAAAAGGAATTGCATCGGCATTGACAAGTTCACTTGCAAAAGAGATTTTAAAGCGCGGCAAGGTTCCGTTTTACTGTTCGGCCTGGTCAAATATCCGTTCAGTGAGAAACGCCGTGAAAAGTGGATTCATTCCCGCATGGGTCGAGCTGTCGGCAAAATCGATTGAGGCGGTGGATGCTTTGAGCAAATAGGTTTTAATGTTTGGAGAAAAAACTATGGATGGATGCGAAACAAAAATGCAGTTCGGAATGCCAACGCTGATTGAAAATAAAACGCTTTTGGACAACATCAATCTGTGTTCAAGGCTGAATCTTGATTTCATTGAACTGAACATGAATTTCCCGGAATATCAATTGGAGCAGCTGGAGCGGACTGATTTTCTTCTGGAGGAAGGGGAGCGAAAAAAAATTTATTTCACAATCCATCTGGATGAAAATTTGAACATTGCGGATTTCAACAACCTTGTGTCGGATGCCTATCTTGAAACTGTGAGGCGGACAATTGATGTTGCAAAAAAACTTGTTCCCCTCTGCAAAAAATATGGGAACAAAAATCAGCCTTTGACTTTGAACATGCACATGAACCATGGAATCTACATCACCCTGCCGGACAGAAAAGTTCGCATGTATGAGCACGATTTTGAGACCTACATAAATTCCTTTAGGAGATTTAAAACAAAATGCGAAGAATGGATTGGCGGTGCGGATATAAAAATTGTTGTGGAAAATACTGACGGATTTATGGACTATGAAAAACGTGCGGTTGAAATGCTTCTTGAAAGTCCTTCGTTTGCGTTGACATGGGACATTGGACACTCGAAAGCTGTACGTGAAATTGATGTCCCATTTATAATGGACCACGTTGACAGGCTCATCCATTTCCATATCCACGACGGTTCGGAAAATCCACCGAAAAACCATCTTGCTCTCGGCGACGGAGAAATTGATATTGCCGAACGTCTGCGACTTGCAAAATCATGCAACGCAAGATGTGTCCTTGAAACAAAGACCGTCGCCGCATTGGAAAAGTCTGTTGACTATCTAAAACGGATGGCGGTCTTTGCTTCTTGAAAATAGTTTTTACTCGGCCGTGTCGTATGCGTCGCTTATCATCTGGACGACAGAGGCCTTGTCCTTCCACCATGACGGCGACCATATCCGGAGCAGCTTCCATCCGCGGCTTTCAAGATATTTCTGCCTGTGGTAGTCCCTGTCCCTTGCGCTGGAGCTTCGTCTGTAGAGTCCGCTGTCACATTCAATGCCGAGCACATAGCGTCCGTTCTTTTTGATTGCAAAGTCAATGCTGTAGCCGCCAATTCCAAGGTCACGCTCAAACTCGAATCCTTCCTCGCCAAGTGACTGTGCCACATCGTCAAGATAGTTTCCGTCATGCTCACGCTCGTTCTGGCTGTCTCCACGTCCCGGGCAGAATGAAAGGAGAATGTCCTTCGCAAGTTTCCGGTTTTTTGTGCTGACCGCCGCCGCATATTCCAGATACTTCTGGAGGATTACGGGTCCCGGATTTTTTACATTCTCGACATTCATTTCGTTCGGCTCAAAGCTTGTCACTATGTGGACCTTTTTCTTTGCGCGGCTGATTGCAACATTGAGTCTGTTTTCTCCGCCGGCCTGGTTAAGCCAACCAAAGTTCTGGATAAATTTTCCGCTCGCATTTTTTGCATATCCGATTGAGAAAATGATTATGTCACGCTCGTCGCCCTGAACGTTTTCGATGTTCTTTACAAAAAGACCGATGTCCTCGCCGTCCTGGGTTCTAGCAAGCTCCACGCGAATCTGTTCCGCAAACTCGCTGTCCTGCATACATTCCTTGTCAATCAGGTCGTCAATCAAATCGCGCTGGCTTGTGTTGAACGTTATGATTCCGATTGTCTCATTTTCTTTTCTGTTCGCAAAAATATCTTTCAGAAGGCCAACGATGTATTCAGCCTCCTTTTGGTTGCGTCTTTTGTCCCAGACCGCCCCGCTCATTTTATGCACTTCGATTGGAGGTGTCTCCGGTTCCGCAATGTTTGGAGAAACATAAAGCTGTCCGCCGTAGAAAGCGTAGTTCGAGAACGCAATAAGTTCCTCGTACTTTGAGCGGTAATGGAAATTGAGAAGGGTATCGGGGTATCGGTATTTTGCCAAATCAAGAAGGCTCTCTTCTTCAAGCGCGGCGGAAATCTCTTCGTCTTCGTCCAGAGAGTCTTCGTCTATTGCCATTCTTCCGGTTCCGAGGCTTGACGGGCGAAGCTGCTTCTGGTCCCCTGCCACGACAACTTTTTTTGCGCGCAGAATTGACGGAAGACCTTTTTCAACATACATCTGGGAAGCTTCATCGAATACAAGCAAATCAAAAACACCAATCTGGAGCGGAATGATTTCCGAAACAACTTCCGGTGTAAGTAGCCATACCTTTATTGATTTGAAAAGCTCGAAATCAAATTTGTTTATAAACTTGTTTACGCTCATGCGCCTTTTTGATTCAACCGCACGCTGGATGTCGTTGTGACGCTTTGACTGTGTGAGCATTGCAAGCGATTCAAAAAGTTTTCTTTCCAGATTTTCCCGCGTGATTTTTCTTTTTTTCTGTATGTCCTCGCTGATTGAACGGATTGTTGCCGGGAAATTTGAAATGTTCATCAGGGTGGTCCTGTGGGTTGTTTCAAAATCCATCAGATGCCTGTAGAGGACAAAATCCTTGACCTCCCTGTTTGCTTCGGAAAGTGAATTCGCACACTGACGTTGCACCGCTTTCATTGCCGTAAAATAATTTTTTTCTTCCGGCGAGAGAGCTGTGTACGCAGGTTTCAGCGCATGGTAGCGTCCGTATCTTTCAATGCCGGATGTAAAATCATCGCTGTTCTTTAAAAGAAGATTTCTGTTTGCCTTTGTGTTTGCGTCAAAAAAAGTTTCGACAAACTGTTTTACGGCACTGCGCGTTTTTCCGCCGGAAAAGAGTCTTGCGATTGCATTTTTTCTGTTGAGAATCTCGATTTCATTTTTCAGCGGAAGCCATTTTTCGTTCATGCGCTGCTCGTCAAAATCGGTGAGCGTGTCGCGAAGATTTTTCATCCACGGAAATTCTTTTTCGAGAGATGTGTATTCGTCGGCTTTTGCAACAAGGTCTTCGTCGGTAAAAGTCTTGGAGCATTTCACCAGTGTCTCGTAATTGTAGTCCAAAAGCGGGGAAGGAACTTCGCGTTCAAAAAGTTTTTCCTTTTCAAATTCCTCTGTGTTTGAAAAATTTTTGTGCGGGCAGTTCAGGTAAAGTCTGTACGGCTCAATTCCAAATTTGTCCACCGTGTAAAGTTCTTTTGCAATTCTTTCAAGACTGTCAATCTGCGTGTCGATTTCCGCCGAAAGATTTTGTGAAGACTTTATTTCCGCCTGGCCGGATTCGTTCTGTGAAATTATGTTCGCCATCTGCGAGTAAAAAAGATTTTTGTCGTTCACGTCGTCAATCACAATTGCGAATCTTGACAAATCTCCGAGACGCGAATAAACAACATCGAGCGCGGTCTTTTTTTCTGAGACCATCAGGACAGTCTGGCCGTTCAATGCAGCCTGTGAAATCAAGCTGGTGATTGTCTGGGACTTTCCTGTTCCCGGAGGTCCCTCCATTACAAGTTCGTCCGCAACCTGCACAGTGTTCAGGACTTTTTCCTGCGAGCTGTTCATGTCGTTGATGTATGTTATGTTGTTTTCCAAAATCTGGTTTTCATCTGTCGATGGAGGCGCGTCATCTGAATCTGCAAGCAAATCGTTCAGCAGAGTGTTGATTGAACCTTCCTCAACAATTTTCTGGAAATCTTTTTGTATTGAAGAAGAACAGATTGGGAAAGTTCCGATTACGATGCTGTTGTCCAAAAAAAGCTGTCCGCTCTGGAACTCGGGGAAAGTGTCGGCGGTGTAATCCACAAAAGGATGAAGCTCATTTTCGGATTCCTCCAGCTGTATTTCAAGGTCCGCATTTTTATAGAAGACTTTTATGCTTTCAAAAAATGTTTCCTTGGCGGTGTCCTCAATTTCATCCGGCGGAAGGGTCTGGTTCAGGTTGTTCGTCTTGAAATATGCAAGAATCAAAGTCGTGTTGTAGAGAATGTCCCTTGAGCGGTCGAGCGAAAGTTTTATTGACGACGGAGTTCTTTCTTCTGTCACAGGGAAAAGAGCGAGAGGTGCGCGTACTTCAAAATTTTCTCCGGTGAGTTTTCCTTTCACAAACGGGTACGCAATGAAAAGGTCGTTCTGTCCTTTGTCCCTCACAAGCCTGTTGTTCGAGCGGAGCAGGGCCGTGATTTTTTTCAGCTGGCTTTCGTTTTTCAGATTCGCGACTTCTATTTTTCTTCCTGTTCCCAAAATTATGTCGCGGGCATCATAGTCGGGGCTGAACAAATCTACCGCGTATTTTGACTGGAGCTTCGGCATGTAAAGAAGATGGTTGCGCCTGTTGATGTTAATCAGTTTTTTTTCAAGCTCCTTCAAAGTCTCCTGCACGTTTTTTGTGATTGTGACTTTTGTAAATCCGCTGCTCTGTGTGCGCCTTAGATATTTGTTTATGACACGCAGAAACTGTTCGCCATAGTTTTCGATGAAACTTTTTCCAACACCGGGGATTGAATCAAAGTCGGAAAGCTTTACCGGCTCCATTTCCGCAATTGCCCTGAGCACATCGTCGGTGCAGACTGTCGGAACCCTTTCCGTTTCCGCCGTGTCCTTTATGTGCTGCCTCAGATTCAAAAGTTCGTTATATAGTTCGTCCATTTTTTTTCTCCCATACTGTTTTTTTTCTAGATGCCTGTTTTAGTTTCCGAATGTGTATGTCACTGCGTCCTTGAATTTATTGCCGCGGTCAAATTCATTCGCAAACATTCCAAACGATGTTGCCCCCGGAGAAAACACGACCGGTATTTCTTCCGCATAATCGTAGTAAGCAAAATTTGCTTCGGCCCTGTCGCTCATTAAATCTGTTTTCATTACGCCAAGAAGCGCACTCAGTGAGTCGTATGGACCGCTGTAGTTGATATATTTCTGGTCAAGCATCTGAGTAAGTTTGTCTGTTCCCGTTCCCGAAAGAAGATAGAGCTTTTGCGGAATAAATTTTTTGCCCTTCCGTCCAACCATCAAATCAAAGAGGGGAGTGAAGTCAAGATTTTTGTCCGTGCCTCCCGCAATCAAAACTACTCGCCGCTTGAATGCCATTGCCGCAGCTACGGATGCTTCTGGAATTGTCGCGCAGGTGTCGTTGTAGAAAGAAAGTTTTATTGAGTTGTATGGATTCTTCCATTTGCTGAAATGCTCCAGCCTGTGTGGTATTCCTTTCCATGAGTCAACAATGTTCATGGTCTGGTCCGGCGAAACGTGCATCAGTCGCAAAACTAGCGCGGCGTTCAGTGCGTTGGTTCTCATGTGCGCTCCCGGAACAAGCAGCTCTCCCATTATTTTTTCTTCGGCAACATTTTTTTCTCTTGCGGTCTTGCTCAAAAGTTCATCCGGAAGTCTTGAATAGCCACAGATGGTGGAACTGTCGAGGTCTGTCTGGAAAGCTCCGTACACTCCCGCAGGAAGAATCTGTGAACTGTAGCGGAGAACTTTTCCATGTGTCTCTGATGCAAAAAGGTCTCCCCAGCATTTGCATCCTTTTTTTGGTGAGGCTGTTTCCGTAAGATAGTCGTCCGCATCAAAATCAAGAATTGTGAAATCGCTTTCGTCCTGGTCCGCGTAGATTAACTTTTTGTCCGCGATGTAGCTGTCCATTCCGTCGTACCAGTTCTGGTGGTCGGGAACAATTTTTGTTATGATTGCAATCTTTGGTTTGAGCGCTTTCCGTCCACGCAAATCAGCAAGTTGCCAGCTGGAAAGTTCAAGGACAACGGGAGTCATTCCGTCCGTCTTGTCCAAAAATGTGAGCGGGCTTACCGTTATGTTTCCACCAAGAAATGATTTGAATCCTGCGTTCTTAAGCCCGAAATCAATTGCGCTGACCGTGGAGCTTTTTCCCTTGCTTCCGGTTACGGCAATAATCGGGGCCTTGGTGAAGTGAAGGAAAATGCTGATGTCGGTTTCAATTGCCTTTGCTGCGGCAAGATATTCGTTTCCCTGAATCTTTACTCCCGGATTTTTTATCACGCAGTCGGCCTCGGAAAAATCTTCGACATTGTGACGGCCAAGCACATAGGTGAGCCGGCTCTTGTCCAGCTCCGTGTCCTCGGAAATCCGTTTAAGTGTCGGTGCCAGAAGGTCTGGAGTCTTCATGTCCGTTACTGTGACGTAGGCTCCGTGCTTCAAAAAGAATTTGACGCATGCCTCTCCACCGCCGTTAAGGCCAAGCCCCATTATCGTGATTTTTTTTCCGGCAATATCTTCAAGTGAATCAAAAACGCATCCCTCTGGATAAACATAAGGCTCCATACTTTTTTCTCCTTGCATCCACCAAAATTTTAAATCTGTACAATTCTCTATTGTAATCAATCTTTAGGCAATAATCAATCTCAAGGGGAGGGACAACCCCCGCACCACAAATATTTATGTTTTCAATTTTTTTCAAAAATGCTATGATTGGTACATGTTCAATCCAGATGAAATAATTTTTGCCGCGACAAGTCTGTGCAATCTCCATTGTCCGCACTGCTTTGTGGACAGAAAAAACTGTAGCCTGAAAACTGAGGACGCGGTTTCATTTTTAAAATCCGAACGTGAGTCGCAAATCTCTTCCATTGAAAAAATCGGTTTTTCGGGTGGGGAACCATTTTTGGCGATGGACTTTTTGTGCGGCGTAATCAAATACGCGGTGGGGGAATCCTTTCTGTTCGACAGGATTATGACAAACGGCGACTGGTGGAAATCTGCCGGAGAACTTAGGACTGCTCTGCAAAAAATTTATGACGCGGGCTACGACGGGAAAATTGGTTTGAGCTATGACGCTTTTCATGCCCAGAGCGAAGAACGTATTGCCGCTTTCATCCAGACGGCCTGGGAGATTTTTGGGGACGGCTCGGTTGAAATCCAGAGTGTAGTAGGCGGAGGTGCGGCAAATCTTTCTGAAAAACTTAAGTCCCTTGCAGCGGCCATGAATCTTTCCTATGAGGAAAACATTTCAAAATCCGGACGGGGGATTGCGTTTCTTTCTGACGATGAACACCATCTTGGCGTGGACATACAGACTGAATCCTACCAATCAACGGACAGCCGGGCGTTCAAAAGTAAAAAATGGTTCAGGGAAGATTTCTGCGAGGGAGCGGGGCAGGTTCTTTTTGTGCATCCGACCGGCGACATTGCGCCCTGCTGTGGATTTGCGAACGAAAATGCGGAACTTTCTATCGGGAAGATTACGGACAGTTTTGATTCAGTGATGGAAAACGCTTATAAAAACCGGATGATAAAAATCTGCTATGAGGAGGGACTTTCACGCCAGATTAAAATCCTCAAAAAACAGAAAAAAATCCCAGCCGGAAAAACGGATGACTCATGCACGTTCTGCGACTGGGTTTGCAGGAATTGTTTTTAGTTTTTAACGCTCTGTCCTCAGGTTTTCCCTTGCGCTGTAACGGCAGATTGCTTCGTCAAAAAGTTTGTCGAGAAGTGCGGTAAATCCAAGGCCCTCGCTTTCGCACATTTTCGGGAACATGCTTATGCTTGTGAATCCCGGAATTGTGTTGATTTCATTTAGGTAGATTTCGCCGGTCTTTTTGTCGATGAAAAAATCAACACGCGAAAGTCCAGATGCGTCAACAGTCCGGTATGCTTTTTTTGCTGTCTCGCGGATGTAGTTCAGCTTTTCCTCATCAAGAAGTGCTGGAATCTTAAGGGCGGCTCCATCGGGGTCGTTGTATTTTGCATCGTAGTCGTAGAAAGTGTGCGTAGGAACAATCTCTCCGGGACCATAAGCCTGCAGAAGCGTGGAAGGTTTGTCGAAGTCCGCCGTGACGCTGTTTCCTGTTACCGAACACTCAATCTCACGTGCGTCTATTGCCTTTTCAATCAGAACCTTGTTGTCCCATAAAAACGCTTCCATAAGTGCGACCGAAAGTTCCTTTGCGTTGCATGCCTTTGAAGCTCCGTCGCTTGAACCTGCGGAACATGGTTTGACAAAAAGAGGAAATCCCATGCTGCTGATTGCCGAATCCACCAGACTGTCGTAGCGTTTTCCGTCGTTTATGTCGGCACGTGTCAGACAGATGTACGGAACTACAGGAAGCCCCGCATGTTCCCAAAGAATTTTTGTCTGGATTTTGTCCATTGTCGCGGCAGAAGAAAAGACTCCGCATCCGACATAGGGAACCATGGCCATTTCAAGAAGTCCCTGGACAGTTCCGTCCTCTCCGTTTGTTCCGTGGAGCACCGGGAAAACAACGTCCGCCGGGATTGCTTTTCCGCCCGCTGTAAACGCACCCTCCGATTTTCCGCCGGGGATTACCGACACGGCATTTTTTGGGTCTGCATTTATTTCCAGCTTCGCGTCTGGATTTTTTTTCAGGTTTTCCAGAACGGAATCATCCTGAAGGTACCATTTTCCGTCGCGGTCAATCGAAATCAATTTTACGCTGTGGTTTGCGCCAACCATTCTGGCAACGGCAGAGCAGCTGATTATTGAAATGTCATGCTCGCCTGAGCGTCCGCCGTATAACAAAACTACGTTCATTTTTCTACCTCTGTTTTTGAAAATCCCATTTCCGAAAGAGCTTTTTCCGCCTCGGAAATTTCGTCGTATTTAATCTGGTGGTCTTTGTATATTATCGAATTTTCGTGCGCTTTTCCAAGCAGAAGAACTATGTCCCCTTTTTCCGCCAGTGAAAATGCCTTGCGGATTGCCTGTGGACGGTCCGGAATCATCAGAAGATTTTTTCCGTCGATTTTTCCTCCCTTTCTTGCTCCAACGGCAATCATTTCAAGAAGTTCCATGCTGTCTTCTCCGCGGGGGTCCTCGTCTGTCAGAATAACCATGTCGCAGAATCTGGCCGCAATCTCACCCTGCAATGGGCGCTTGGTCAAATCACGCTCGCCTCCCGAACCGAAAAGCGAAATCATTTTTCCTTTGCATCTTTTTCTTATCGGCGGGAAAATTGTCTCGAATGAAGAAGGTGTGTGCGCGTAATCGACAATCACCTCGAAAGGCTGGCCCCGGTGGATTTCAGTCATGCGCCCCTTTACCGGAATGATTTTTTCGACAAGAGGAACAAGGCTGTCCATTTTGATTTTGCATGTCCCGCCCACCGCAACAAGGGATGCCATTATGTTGTAAGTGTTGAACGCTCCGGGAAGATTTGATTTTACACTTGTATTTTCTTCTATATATATGTCGCGATATATGCCGCAGTTTTCACCGTGGAAGGAGATTTTAAACGAAAGCCCGCTCTCCGTCGGTACAATTTCCGATGCCTCGACATAGTTGATTCCTGATGGGATTTCCGGGAGCTTTGCGTCTGATTTTTCTGTTGCGTGTCTACCGGCTTTTCCGAATGTGGTGAAGCCGAAGGTCTCTTTTTTTGTGCAGGATGCAAAATATGTAAAAGCTGGGTCCTCCAGATTTGCGATGGCGAACGATGGAACGACGGTCTTTTTTCCGCCAATTGTTTTTTCGTGGCTGTGCCTGTCCAGTGCGCGGAATAGATTTGCCTTGTCGTCCCTGTACTGTTCGTAGGTTCCGTGGAATTCAAGATGCTCCAGCGTCACGTTCATAAATATTCCGCAGTCAAAAAGAACATCCCCAAGTCTGTTTGTCCTTGGCGAAAGTCCGTGCGACGAGGATTCGACCACAGCATGAGTGCATCCGTTTTGGACCATCTCGTAAAGCTCTCGCTGGACTATCGTTGCCTCCGGGGTGGTCTGGTGCTGTGGATTTGCAACCGCCTCTCCTCCAAGCGAATACTGGACGGTGGAAATGAAGCCCGCCTTGATTCCCGAAAGCCTGAGAAGCTGCCAGATGAATGACACGGTGGAAGATTTTCCCTCTGTGCCGGTGACTCCGTAGACCACAAGTTTTTCCGAAGGGTTGTCGTAGAACTCAGCCGAAACCGGGGACATTGCGAAGCGTGAGTTTTTGACTTTGACGAACAGAGGGGAGCTTCCGCATTTTTCTATTGCCGAGTTGATTTTGGATTTTTCGTCTTCGGTGAAGCTGTCCTGAAATATGATTGCGACCGCACCTTTTTCAATGGCGGAGGCTACAAATACGTTTCCTGTTGTGTGTGTTCCGGGCAGCGCGAAAAAAAGGGAACCCGGTTTTACTTCCCTGCTGTCGAACACAAGGTCCTTTATGACAGTGGAGGAAAGTTTCTGTTCAAGACTGTCCCCCGCAAATGGACTTTCACCGTCCCTGTCAACAAGCTCATGCTCAAAGCTGCCTGAAAGTTCTTTAAAATTCTTTTCCATAGTGTACTGATTTTAATGATTAGCGGGTTAATTTTCAAGGCTGGTTTTTTGCTCAACGGTATGCGGCATGGGTCTTGTAGTATTCCTCTTTGTCGGCATACATGGCGGTGTCCGCAATGTGCATACATTTTCGCAAAGAGATTTCGCCGTCGGTCCATTGTGCGCCAATCGCAAGGCATACGGAGCTGTCATCGCCGCTCAGTTTTCGGAGTCTGGAAACTTTTTCCTCAAACGAGGCTTTTTCGCAGCCGGGTTCAATGACGACAAATTCATCTCCTCCCGAACGGTAGATTTCGCTTCCCTCAAAAACGCTTGATATAAGGTGGGCCGCATCCTTTAGAAGCCTGTCCCCTGCCTCATGTCCGCCTGTGTCGTTGCATTTTTTAAGGCCGTTTAAATCTGCAAAGACAATGCCGAACGGGGACTTTACCACTTTTGCATTTTTTACATGGTAGTCCACGCGCGTGTTCATGGCGTTTCTGTTGTTCACTCCGGTGAGGGAATCGACATTGCTCAGATATTCAAGCTGCTCCATCAGGTTGTTGTTTGCAATCTCCGAGGAAAGAAAGAACGAGGTAAGCTGGATGTATTCCTTGTAGGCGATGATGTTTTCCGTGTTGAAATTGGTTATGAACAAAAATCCCAGCGTCTTTTTATCTTTACGGAGCGGCACAAAAATAAGGGACTTGACTCCGGCGGTTCTAAGGCTTTCCACCCACAGCGGATTGATTTTTTGAAGCTCGTCCATGTCAAAATCATTTTTCAGGATGATGATGTCACGCTTTTCGCATGTCTCAAGCCAGGACGAAACCACGTCATAGGTCAGGTACGGCGCGAAGTCTTCGAATTTTGCCTCGTCGTTCCGGTACTTTGCTGCCAGTGCGGCGACTTTTTGCTTTTCCGTATCGACCATCATAATGCAGCTGCAAAATGATTCAGTATACATCTGTATGTCGGAGACGACCTTGTTCATGTTTTCCGTGTACTGTTCCGACTCCCGCAGGTTTATGCAGGTCTTTACGACGCGGATAGATGTTTCCGCCGATATGTCCGCCATGCGGTCAGCTTCCGGTTTTGTTGTAAAATACATCGTAAAAACAAGATAGCTCAGTTCTTCAGTGTCCAGTGCCTCGTTTAGGGGAATGTATGTGCCGTCAACCCATACGCCCATTGATTTTGTGTCAACGTAGGCGTGCAGATGCTTTTTTTGTACGGCACAGCGGTAGCAGAAGTCTTCAAAATTTGGCTCTTTGGGAATAACGTCTGAATAAAGCGCGTTCGGATGGAAATTTGGCGTGGCAGCAATATAGGCAGCGTTCCCGGCAACAAAACGTATGTCGCCATACTGGCCGTCGCCTTTTTTTTCTACCGAGATAACAACTGCTGCCTGAGAATAGCTGTCCGCTAGAGCCTGAAAGTCCATTCCTCAATTCTAAAGCATTTTTGGTATTTGTCAAATTTTAAGCATTGGTCATCACGGCCCTGGCAAGCTGGTCGGCGCAGGATGTTCCCCGGGAGCCACAGAGGTTTCCTCCGAGAATCCGTGCAATGTCGCTCGCTTTCATCCCTTCGCAGAGTTTTGATATTGCCTTGAGGTTTCCGTTGCACCCGCCCTCAAAAGAGATGTTCCTGATTGTGTCCCCGTCGCGCGTAAAACGTATTTCCCTGGCGCAGGTTCCTGTTGTTCTGTATGTTATTTCTTCCATGTGGCAGATTGTACCATGGATTTGGGCGATTGGTCAAAAAAATCTTGACATACATATATTTGCGGCTTATTATATATGTATGATTGGCACGACAAAAATAAAGATGAAGCCGGTGACTCTCTATCTGCCGGACCAGCTCTATGTCAAATATCAGCTGCAGGCTGCCAGGTGTGGTGGTACGGCTGCGGAGCTGGTGCGGAATGCCATGGAGTTGTATGCTGAAGAAAACTTTGGTGCAAAAAAATCGCTTTCGGATTTGTGTTTTGAGCGGACTGTGCGCCTTAAAAGCGGTGCGAAAGATTTTATATCCGATTCATCATGGAGGGAAGATTTTCTTTCGTCGGGGGTAAGGATTTGATAGGACTCGACAGCTGTTTTCTTATTGATCTCTATTGGGAAGATTCGCCCAGACATTCAAATGCGCTTTCCCTTTTCCGCGGGAAAGTTTCTGATCCGGCTGTGGAGCTTGCTGTGTACTACAATTGCTTCAACGAATTTCTGCATGTCATAACGGATGCAAGGCGTTTTGAAAATCCTTTTTCCATGCAGGAGGCTCTTTCAGTAATCGACGAGTGGTGTAATCTTGACAGGGTGCGTGTCCTTTATCCGTGCGACGCTTCGTTCAAGAGGGCAGTGACATGGCTTTCTATGCACAGGCTTGGTCGAAACAGAATCAACGACACCCAGATGGCGGCCTCGTACATTTCAAGCGGAGTGTTCTCAATCGTCACGGCCAATCCTTCCGATTTTGCGGTGTTCGATGTGTTTGACCTGGTGGACTACAGCTAGATTCGTCCGGGGGATGCCTCCAAAACTCCTCCCTTAACTATTGTTCCGAATCTGCCGAAAAACAGAAGGTAGGGGTGTTTTCGGAAACTGGGAGTGTTTTCTGGAAAACCCGAACGGAGTATAAATGTGAAGGCTTCACACAGGACGGCACTGAGCCTGTTGCTTACTATTATAATATTTACAGCGGTTTCTCTGGTCGCGGTCTTTGGCGGGTTCAGGTATGTGGAGATGCACTACTACCAGCCAAGGGTTGTCAACAATGTCACGCGGACTCTGGACTCTATCGGCTCGTATTATGACAGCTACACCGACGCGATGGTAAAATCCTTCGCTGCCTATGCAATGGACGAAAGGTCCCGCAGCTTCATCGAAAGGGATGTCACCGTGACCGACATTGAGGAGCGCGAGCGGATGACCGGGGAACTCATGGAAAAAAATCCAGGCCTTGATGGAATCCGCCTGATTGAGGACGACGGGAACCACATCCACTTCAGCACATATCCGGGGGATGTCCTGTCAAAATCCGAGGAGCTTATTTCCTTCAGAAACTATTCTGACCTGAACGAGATTCCTGTTGGATTCATATCCGTGGCCGACAATGGCGAATACACAAAGACGGTCGAGGAACTTGCGTCGAGGGTCGGAATCTATCTGGACTCCGTGCGCGAGAGAATCATTTTTTCTCTTCCATATTTTGACAAATACACGGCCCACCGGGGCTCATTGGTCTTCTATGTGGAGCCCACCGAATTTGTCCGGCAGATTGTTGCGGAAAACCTTGTTCCACTCAACACCAGGCTAAAGATTGTTTCAGACGTGAACGAGGAGGCCAACACCCAGACCGCTGGCAATTCCGGTTTTGTGTTTGGAATGCCGAACGTTGGGCGCGACCTGCTTTCAAAATCCATCCTCAAAAACTGGTCGTCAAGGCGTTATGGCTCCGAGCCTATTGTGCAGACGGACAGCGACGACATTTTGATTTTGGTGACAGGGACCCAGTGCCGCTACGGAAAGATTGGCTGGATTTGCCATGAGTCGGAGTTTTTGTTTTCAGAGACCGAAAAAGTCCTGCTCCTGCTCTGTCTTTTCATAACTCTGTTCCTGATTATATTCATCCTCTTCAATTTCAGGCATGACGATTCGGTCATAATCCGCGAGAGGGTGCATAAATTTGAGATGGCGCTTTTCCGTGAGTACCTTGAGCATCGTGACACCGACGACTGGAAGGCTCTTGAAAAACAGGTGTCCCTCCGGAAGCAGGATGTGAACGCGGAGATTGTGAAGAGTCTTGGAATCACCGGTAAAAAGCACAGCAAGGAAATATCCGAGGCCCTTGACCGCAGCTGGAATGACTTTATGCATCTGGTCAGCGGTGGATACAGGGCGACGCTTGAAAATCTTACGGCACAGCAGGAACCGTCTGGAATCTCTGGACCGGTGCAGACTGCCGTGAATAATTCCGAACTTGACGGTGATTTGGATGAATTGGAGGAAGTAGAGGACGTGGAGACCCTTGAATCAGCTGATGAACCAGAAGGAGAACTTGAAGAATTGAGCGAAGTTGATGATTCAGAAGATGTCGAGGAGCTTGAGGAAATCCCCGATGATATAGAAAGTGACGACGTGGAGGAGCTTGAGGAAATCCCCGAGAGTGAGGATGACCTGGGCATTCCACGCATTGACGATTTTGTTGATCCGCTTGCAGACGACAGGTCCCCGGTGGAGGCCGAGCCTTTTGATTTGGAGGAACTTTCCCCGGAGGAAGAGGAGCAGCTGAGTCAGGTGGAGCTTCAGGAAAAGAAATCCGTTACATGGCGCGACGGTTTTCTTTCGGACGATGAAATCGGGACACCCAGGTTTGACGACCTGGATGACGAGGACGAGAGTTTTTGGAAGGACAGGTAGCGTACTGGACGGAGCGGGATTGGGTGCGTGTATGGATGACAACGGCAATCTTAACAATACTCAAATACCTCAAAAATCTGTCCAGAGGGGCGGGCTGATGGGTAGGTCCATCGAAATCCTGCACAGCCTACAGTCAAAAAAAAATACGGAAACGAATCAAGGAAACTTTGAAGAGATGAACTCTGTTGAGAATATTGAATCGGGCGTCAATGCCGAAGAGAACTGCAAAAAACAGGACGGTGGAGCTTCCATCGTTATGAAGAATGGAATCTACACAATCAAGAACAATCTGGAGACATCGTCCGTGAAAATGGATCCAGCGCTCAAGGCCCTTGTTGATTCGGTCTGCCACTACTAGGCAAAGGAAAGCTCTATGAAAAGATTTACGGCAAAAAAAATATCCACCGCGGGAATTGCACTGGCCCTTGTTCTGACAGGATGCGCCACAAACAGGAGCGTGAGGATTTCATACCAGATTGATGAAAGCCAGCCCGTAAAAAGTGCGGCGGTCCCGGTTGAGACAAAGGCTGTGGTCTCAAACAAAATTGATTTCGACGCGAACCCAAGGCAGACAATAGTTGGCCTCATTACCGGAAACGATGTCAAAAAGCCACGCGGAAGCTCGAATCTGGAAATCTACGGGGGACTTTACGAGGCCGCAAAAAAATCCTACGAGGAGAACAAGCCCTACAACACGAACATGGGCAACACCAAGAGCGCGAACTATATCTGGGAAGGGAGCGTAATCTGGCGCGACATGAAGGCGTACTCCAGAATCACTTTCAAAACAAAGAAAAAGGACGGAAAATACAATTTCACGATACAGGTGATGGACTGCGGCGGGATAACCATGACATCGTATCTGGATTATGGAAACAAGACCGCAAAGGTTCCGCTCAAGATTTTTTCCGCGACCGATGGAACTGAAACCTACGAGGCGTATATCACCCAGGACAAAAACTATGCGGCGTTCGGAGCCGACTCAAACAATCCTGATTTGGTTGAAAAATACACACCCAAAAGCACGACCAGGGAGCTGTTCAACATGAAGGGGCAGGTCATCCAGATTCTTGATTCTGCGGGTACTGTGGTCGCGCAGATTGTTGACGACAAGTACAGCCTCTACATTGCCGAGGACGACACAAGGACACCATCCATAATGCAGACGGTCGGAATGATTGGGACCTACATGGGCATCATGGATGTGATGGACTGATTTTCGATTTTCTGTTTAACCCTTTTTTACTCCCCGATTTCCTCATCCGTTTTTTGCACCGTGTCCGTCTGTTTCACTTCCTTCCGGCTTGTGATGTAGGAATACTGGTTCGGCTTTTTCTTTGAGTATCTAACGCCAAGTGAGAGCTGGTACTGCCAGCTGTAGTCGAACGGAAACATCTGGGCGTTGGTCCCGAGGTTCGCGTAATCAAAACTTGCAAGCCCGTTGAGCGTGACGGTCCATCTCTCTGCGATTGGAAATTCTGTCCCAAGCATTCCAGCAATTCCGACGCTCATGTAGTGCCAGTTGTCCGAAAGTTGGTAGAGGAAGTGGAATCCCGGAGCGAATTCAATTCTCACATATTTCCACATGTCAGCCTCGAACACCGGTCCATAGAAAAGGTCAAAGGCGTAGAGGAGTGTCTGCTTGCTTGTCTGCGGAACCTTGTTGAATGTGCTGACCATTGGATAGTAGGCCGCCACCCTCAGCATACTGTCCACCGGCATCATGTTTTCAAGACGCATTGTGCAGTAGAGTCCGACCATTGTGCTTTCAAGAACAAAATTGCTCCGCCCGGTCTGCTTCTGGACTCTCGTTACCCATGAGGCTGAAGGTCCGTAGTCGAAGGTGAGGAATGGCTTTTCCGTAATCTCCGGGAAACCTGTCTTGGGGTTCAGGGCCACGTCTTCGGAATCCTCCTGCGAAAATGCCATTGGAAAAATCAGTACGGACATGGCAAAAATCAGTAGAAATTTTTTCATGGACGTACCTCAGTTTGCAATCTTGTATAGGACCAGCATCTTGTTTGTGCTTCCGACCGTCCATGTAAGGTAGAGGATGTTTCCCCTTATGTCCCACTCTGTCTCCATGATTGAACCGCCCTCATCGGTGAAAACAATGACATTCATCAGCACGTCGTAGGAACCGGTCTGCTGCTGGGTGACATCGTTCACAATCACCTTTGAGTTGTATGACATGTCGGACATGAAAGTTATGGTGTCGCCAGTGTAGTCCGCCCATGTTCCGTACAGCGGGGAAGGTGTGTAGCAACCTGTGGAGCAGATTCCAATCAAAAGTGCGAAAAGTGCCACGAAAATATATTTTGTCTTTTTCATTTTTTTACCTCTCATTCATTTCCTACGGTCCAGCTAACATTTTCAGAACTGAATCCGTCTCTCTTTATGATGTAGTAACCACCACCGGCGGCCCCTCCTTTTATCTGCACATTGTCGTAGACGACCGAGCCTGGGTACATTCCCCTACATTCAACCGTTCCGTCCATCATTCCGTTGGTATCCATTCCGGCGGACGTGTTGGTGTTTCCGGTCACTATGAAGTAGATTCCGCCCGCGTTTCCAAGTGTGCTTTCGTCCGAGGAGTCCAGAGGGGTGGAATCAATTTTTCCTGTGGCGTGGACATAGAAGTCCGCATAGCTTTCGTACCTCATGATTACTCGACCGCTCACTCCGCTAACGTGTGCGTCATAGGAAAGTGTTCCACCCAATGTTCCGGACCTGCTCTCCTGTCCGAGCTTTGCTGTGTTTCCGCTCTTGTGCATGAGCGTGAGTTTTTTCAGCGAGTTGGTTATGGTCTTGTTGTACTCACGCATGTACTGGTTTGCGGTGATGGCTCCGTAGCCGTATTCAACATCAGAATAGTTTGCGCCCTGGTCAAGGAAGTTTACGGAAAGGACCTTGTAGTAGTAGACTTTTCCTGCCCTTGCGCTTGGATTCAGGTCGTAGAATGTGTTTCCGCTTATGATGTAGGTCTTCTCGTCGTTTCCTACCGAAAGTTTTTTGTAGCCACGGTCCTTTTTGTCGGAGCGGTAGACTACGTAGCCCTTCACGTCGGAAGATTCGCTTGGTGCGGTCCATGTCACCTTTACCGGGAACACTTCGTTTGCGTTGTAAACAAAGTCGCTTCCCATTTCCGAAGAAAGGTTTGCCGTTCTTGAAACACTTATGCTCTGTGGCGCGAATGGGGCGGGGGCTGTCACCGTGCTTGCCTCGCTTTCCACACCATTGTTGAGCGTTGAGATTTTGTAGTAGCCGTATGTTGATGAAATCTGGTGGTAGTAGAGTCCGTCGAACGGAAGACCGAGACTTGCTGCATCCACGGTCTCTATGTCGGTAAACGCTCCGCTCTGGTCGTTGCTTCCCATGATTTTGTACGAGTATGCGGCCTGCTCATCCGATGTTCCGAGTGCCGGGGACCATGCTATCGTGTGTCCATTTGCGCCCTTGCTTACGGAGACTGTTTCCGGTGCGCTCAAAATGAATCCTTCCGCCGGGGATGTGGAAGTTTTTCCCGAGTCCGAAAGCTGGCCCTTGATTTTTTTGTTTGGATCGTTCGGGTCCTGGGTCCATGCCTGCACCTGGTAATAGTAGTAGACATTTGGAGAAAGATTCTTTTTGTCCTCCAGTGTCGTGCTTGTGGTTCCAGCCGTCAAAAGCATGAGAGCGGAATCCTTGGAGCTTGAGCGGTAGACTGCATAGTTTACAGCCCCTGCGTTGTCCCATGTGATTGTTATGGACTCCGTTGATGTTCCGCGTCCGTTTGTGACCCGCACACCCGTTACCTGCGGAGGAGCTCCTTCTGCCCTTGCGTATCCCATTGCGAGCGCGCCTGCACAGCTTTTTACTCCTGAGCGGTTCTGGGCGTAAACAGTGTAGTAGTATGCTGTTCCCCTGTTCTGTTCCGCGATTGTGTCATCGTAGCGTGTCATGTTTGATTTTACGCTTGTCAGGTAGGTTGCGTTGGTTCCGTTCTCATTTTCGCTTCGGTAGATGCTGTACTCCTGCACCGTCGGCGATGTTGATTTCTGCCATGAGATTGAGACCTTTGTGTCCGAGCTTCCTGTTGTCGCCTTGATTTCGGTTGGCGGGGCAAAAAGTGTTCCCGGATTTTCGCATGTTGTGTATTCGCTGGGGGTGTAGCCCTTGAACGAGTTTTCCGCGCTGACCCTGTAGTAGTATCTGTATGAATACTGTGGGGCGGTGTACTTCATGCTGTTCTGCGAAAGTATTGTGTCCGTGAAGGATGTCTGGTTGTAAAGCGTCGCGCTGCTTGTGCTTGTTCCCGGAATCACCTCGTAGTCGGATTCGTCCGGGGCCTCGAACTTTCCATTTTCATTTGGTGTGGTCACTATTGCACGCTCAAGTCTGTACGATATGGCCCCCCTTACTGGAGTCCACGACACTGTTATTGATGATGGACTGTCGCCGTTGGACACAAAAATCTGCGATGGGGAGTCAAGCTGCTCTATAACCTGCTTTGGGATTACAACATCGGTTAGGCTTGCAGTCTCGTAGCCTGTTCCCATGGACACTTTTTCCTGAAACAGTTCCGCGCATGAAGAAAGGAGCACCGCACAGATTCCCGCCACCGCAATATTGATTAAACACTTTTTCATCATTCGGCCTCCGTGAATGAGCTTGATTCCTGTCCATTGGGCCGCTCGGTCCACCAGATGTTGTTGAACTGTAAGCGTCCGGGGTTGTCGCTTTTCCTTGATACTCGGGAATTATAGTTTTCTCCCAAGCTGATTGGGAATATGGCCTCGAACTGGGACTGGTTGTTTATTGTTTTAAGACTATTTGTTGCTCCGTTTGCAAGTGTCACATTTGCGGTAAGCGAGTATACTTTACTTGCACTTGTTGTCCACATGCCAAGTTTTTCCCCTGCCTCAAATGTCATCTGACCTTGATATGACTTAAGATTTGATTTGTGCGTTACCGTTATGTTGCTTGCGGGGAAGTAGTAGGGTGCGTACATTATTACACCGTACAGTCTTTCCGTCATCGGGAATTTCAGCGTGTAGTCGCTCGGGAAATCAGTTTCTTCGGATGTTCCTGGAGTGCCGTGGAATGTATGAATGTAGCTGGTATTATCTGTTCCATACATGAACCCAGTGTTAGTTCCATACCTGTTTGTCCTGAACAATCCATTGTCGTTATAGCCGGTAGTGTCTCTGTTGCTCTCTGCAATTCCGCACTGATTTACTGCATCCGCCACAATCAGCAGCACGTTCTTCGCAAATTCCTCCGCGGAAATCCGTCTGTATGTCCACACGTTTTCGTCAAGTCCGATGTATGTGTAGATTGTGTTTCCCGCACTGTTCTTTCTCTGGGCGCGAATCATGTAGTAGTGCCTGTAGTCCCGCTGCACCTTGAGGAGACCGTTGTTTGTCCCTGTACTGTCGTTTACGCCACTTGGTGTGAGTGTCAGACCTGTCGCGCTTCGTTCAATGTCCGTCTCGTACCAGCCCGGGTCCTGCGTTATTGAGACGGCTCCGTTCCGGTTGATTGACGCAATCTGGAACCAGCCGGACGAATTGTTTTTGTTCTTTGTCCAGACCGTGTACGCAGGTTTTCCATCCAGATCCTCAGGACCGTTTTTGCGTTCAGTATAGTTCCAATCGCTCCAGTTTACAGATTCACTGAATCCTTCGCTTCCGTCCGCATTGATTACGTTGTTCACGTTGAACTGAGGCAGATGGAAAAGATATCCGACCGCAAGAGGCTCTCCGTTTGTGTCG
Source organism: uncultured Spirochaetaceae bacterium (assembly GCA_902783155.1). GTDB lineage: Bacteria > Spirochaetota > Spirochaetia > Treponematales > Treponemataceae > Treponema_D. The sequence goes on along the minus strand of CACZPR010000097.1, from coordinate 7,223 downwards.
GGGATTTCAGAAAGAGCGTCCGTGTATGACTCGACAAAAGGATTGTTCTGTTCGGCGTTCTGAGTTGAATCTGAGTCGTCGCTGGATGTGGCAATGTATTTTACCGCATATTCGAACGGCTTTGTTCGCTCCTCGTTTGTGCTGCACGGCTGAGGATGTTCGGTATCTGTCACCTTGAGTCCTCGGGAAGAATCGACAATCTGGTTCTTCGTGTAGATTTCGGAACTGGACTTGAGTCTCCTGTAGATAAGCGGCTTTACACTTTTTCCGCCTGTGTACGGTTGAGTCCATTTTATCTGTATCTCCCTTGAACTTTCAGCCTTCGCCGCATGGACGTTAAGGCCGTATCCAACCGTGGAACCCTTTTTTATGAAGTCGGAATCGGAAACCAGACCCGTGTACGAAAGTTTTTTGCCTTCGACTGTGAGTGAGCTTGACGAAAGCTTTGTTCCGTCAAAACTGTCGCCGGTGGAGCGGAGTGGAATCACCATGTATTCAATTGGAATGCCCCATGGGATTCTGGACTGTGTTATCGCTGTCTGTCCAGCTGATTCTTTGTCCGCCGCTGGAATATCAACATGGGAATCTTTCAGTGTGTATACTTCGACATCCTTTCCGTCGTCCTCTTTCTTGACTCCCTGTGTGACTGTCATTGGAGAATACTGCTCCCCGTTTGATATCACCTTTTCATTCTCGGCATCGTAAATGAATGTCTCCCATTCGTCCTCGTCAGACATCCATCCACCGGAACCGTTTGATGTGTAACGCTTTCTCAAAATCTGGTAGGCATTGGCTCCTTCGACCGCTTTCCATCCGACCATTATGCTTTTGTAATACTGTGCGACGCTTGTCTCAAGTCCGATCTGGGCTGGTCCCAATGTTCTGGCATTTACACTTGCGTCCGTCGTGTCGTCCACTGCTGATGTCGCAAAAACTTTTACGGCCATGTTCGTTCCAGAAATGTTCGCAGCCCGGCATCTTGAACCCAGCTGGTCTTCCGTGAACGTGTAGCTGTAGACCTTATTTCCAAGCGCATCCGTGGAAACCCTTGTGTTTGCGTTCTCGCCTTCCGTCGTGATTTCAACGGGAGTGTCCTCAGCAAGCTGCACTTTGTAGCTCTCCGCAGCCTGAACGTCTTCCCATCTGACTGTGATTGTGTCGTAGTATGGATTTGACGAATCGAATTTCGGTTCCGGGCATCCAAGCGAGTAGGCGAATCTTGTTTCCGAAATCGGTGCGGATGAGGAGCCTGCCGTTGCTGTCAGTCTGTAGATTCTTTCAATGCCATGGCTTCCGCTTGATTGAGTGAATTCATCAGTTTCCGTTCCTGTGCTTCCCGATACCGTCTTGTTCGAGAAAACCTCCACGTCCGAGACTACGGTTTCTCCGTCAACCAGCTCAGTATAGGTGAGTGAGTATGTTGTGCCGCTCTGGTTTTTCCAGCTGATTATGAACTTGTCCTTGTATCCGCCCCTTACTTCAAAGTCTTCTATTGTTCCAGCGTTGTCGCTTACTGCAATCGGCGGTGCGGATTCAATTTTGTCGTAGTAATCTGAAGGAAGTGTTGTGCTTCCAATTTCCGCTACGGATGCAGATTCGGACACTATGTAGACCGTGTAGCTGTACATTCCTCGTGCACCGGAAGCACCTCCGGCAAGATTGTAGGTCTGGATGTGTTCGTTCACCGCCGCAATTGATGAAAATGATTTTACCATGCAGGTCCTTCCCGTTTTTCCAGGGTCACAGTCGAAAGGAGACATGGTTTCATATAGAAGGAATTTGTAGCCCGCGGCAAGTGTCGAGTTTGCAACGCTGGATTCCAGAAGGAAGTTGTTCCATGAGAATGAAAGACCAAGGCTTGCACTTGAATATGTGCCCGGTTCGCTTTCACTCGGTGTTGTCTCGTAATTTCTTGTGGAAAGTTTGGGCTGTGCCATCCTCCATCCGCTTGTGGTCGCGCTTGACACTGTGGATGAAGTCTCAATGTAGTTGTATGCTGCTTTCAGGTCGCTTGTGCTTGCAATATTGTGTGCCGGGTCTGCCATGAAGGCCGCAAGGTCAACGTATGACTGAATCTTGTATTCATAAATCAGTCCGCGCTGCGGAACGTTCGTGTCCTTCCATGAAACATCAAGTCCGCCATCGTCAGGATAATCGCCAGTCGTAAATGTGCTTCCGTCCGGTTTTGTCAGGCTTGGATTTTCCTTGATTTTCTGCCAGCTTTCATTTCCCTTTTCCCTTCTGTAGACCGTGAATCTAATCGGGCTTTTTTCGAAGGAGCCGTCGTCCTTCCGTTGCAGGTCGGCTTTTTCAGGGAGCTTGAAACTGAGCGTTATTCCGTTTTTGTCATCTCCAAGGCTTGCTTCCAGTGCGACAGGAGCCTGCGGCTGCAGCTGGTGCAGTGTTTCCGCTGAAATTTCGGAGCTTTCTGATTCATCGCCAAATTCCGTTCTCGCAGTGATTTTGCATGAGTAGGATGTGTGCGCCATGAGTCCGGTCATTGTGAAGCATGTTTCCTGAAGCTGTGTCGCCTTTACCGTGCGGCTGACTGTATCGATGGACGAGATGCATGTGATTGTGTATTCGGTCTGCTTTCTGTATGTGTCGTCCCTACAGTTTGACATGTTCCAGTAGACGGTAAGAACCGTTGCGTCGTCAGAGTCGGTCTGTATGTCGGTTATCTCCGGGGTTGCAAGGGATGTTGCCCTTAGGCTTTTGCTTGCGACAGTTTCAGAACCGTTTGAAAGGATTGCCGATACCCTGTACCATGCCTCGCTTCCCGGCTTTACATCTATTTCCGCGACAGGTGTTTCGCTCTGTGTAACGTATGTCACCTGCACAAAACTTTCTTCGGTCGGTGTCATAAGGTCCGAAGCGTAGATTCTATATCCCTGCGCGCCCGCAACCGGAGACCATGACAGATGTATTTTCTGCCGTCCATGGCTTGCGACAAAATGCTCGGGGGCCGCCTCCCTTGATGTCTGTTCCTTGATTCCGGTAGGGACAGGAAGCAGCTCGTTCTGGCAGGAGACCATGGCCCAAAGGTGGACCAGAGTAAAACTCAATGCCGTCAGGACCTTCACGCGGCCCATAATTTTTTGCTTTAATTCCATGCCTCCATTCTACTGGACTTTTTCCATTTTTAGCAAGCCGGTTTTAAGAATTTTTAATATAGCAAAAACCCCGATTATATAGTAGACTTTTGATTATGATATACAGTACCACAATCACAGTCAGTCCCGATGTAGAAAAAAATCAGTCCGCGGTAAAAAAAGAGATTGGGCGGACCCTTTCCAAAAATGGAGTTCAAAATCTGCCGGAAGACGCGGAATACGTTCTTGAAAAACGCTCCGTCGATGCAAGGCATGGAAAAATCAAGATAATCCTCCGCTACAAAATCTATGTCGGAGAAAAATCCGGGCCAAAGGCTTTTGAACCAAAGTGGAAAAAAGTCTCCACCGAAAAAACTGTCGTGATTGTCGGCTCCGGACCTGCAGGACTGTTTGGCGCACTGAAACTGCTTGAGCATGGAATCAAGCCAAATATAATCGAGCGTGGACAGGATGCCTCCACAAGAAAACGTGACATAGCCGCAATCAGCACGCAGGGAAAAATCAACCCGGACAGCAACTACTGTTTTGGCGAGGGCGGGGCCGGAACATTCAGCGACGGAAAACTCTACACCAGAAGCAACAAGCGTGGCGACATCTCCGGGGTGCTTGCCATTTTCAATTACTTTGGAGCGGACGAAAAAATCCTTAGCGATTCGCATCCGCACATTGGAACGGACAGGCTCCCGTCGATTGTCCAGAACATGCGAAAAAAAATACTGGAGCTTGGCGGCGAGTTCCATTTTGGCTTCAGGTGCGTCTCCCTTTTGACCGAGGACGAAAAATCCACCGAGACCACCAGGACCACCGGAACCGATGAAACATCCGCACCAAAAAAAACTGTGACAGGAATCGTTGCCGAAAACATAATCACGGGCGAAAAAATAAAGTTCGCGGGCGACGCTGTTCTTCTTGCCACTGGACATTCGGCTCCCGACATCTACAAAATGCTTGCGGCGGTCTCCCCGGAATCGCTTGAGGCAAAAACATTTGCGGTGGGTGTGCGTGTGGAGCATCCTCGTGCAACGATAGACACAATCCGCTACCACAATGCGTCGAACGCAAAAAAACTTGGGGCGGCGGAATACAGGCTTGTCTCCCAGCAGGACGGACGTGGAGTCTACAGCTTCTGCATGTGCCCCGGTGGATTTGTTGTCCCAAGTGCGTCTGGGCCGGATGAGATTGTCGTAAACGGAATGTCTGCCGCCGGACGAAACAGCGCATGGAGCAACGCCGCAATCGTTGTTGAGACCCGACCTGAGGACATACCCCGGAACTTTGCAGCCGAAGCCCAAAAATTAGGATGCCCTGCGCTCGCGGGACTCTTGTGGAGAGTGTGGCTTGAAAAACTGACATCCGGGCATGGAGAAGGACAGAAAGCACCTGCCCAGAGGCTTGTTGATTTTATCGACGGAAAAAAAAGCGGAACACTTCCAAAATCATCCTACGCACCGGGACTTGTTTCCAGCCGGCTTGACGAGTGGCTCCCAAAATCCATGGTCCATAGGCTGAAAAACGCATTCCACGATTTCAACAGGGAGATGCGCGGCTTTGTCTGTGATGAAGCTTTGATTGTTGCGGGTGAAACCAGAACGTCCACCCCGGTAAGGATTCTTCGTGAAAAGGAGAGCGGAGAATGTGTGGCCCTGAAAAATCTCTATCCCGCTGGCGAAGGCTCTGGATATTCGGGCGGGATTGTAAGTTCCGCGATGGACGGAATCAATATTTGCGAAAGGATTTGTAAAAAACTGGCCCACTAGGCGAAAGCAAACGTGGACCTATTCCTCAGCCTCCTCCTCACCATCCTCGGATTTTTCCTTCTTTGGCTGTGGCTTCGGTTTCGGGGCCTTTACAGTCTTTGGCTTTGGAGGCTTCTTTTTGTATTTTACGACATAAGTGGCAAGCATCGTGAAGACGAGAAAAACACCCAGCGCGAGCAGCACGTGCCAGTCCTTGATGACATTTAGAGATAGGGTCATAAAATCTTTAAAGCTCATACACAGTTTTTCGGCAATGATTCAGTCTTGGTTAAGTGATTTTTTGGCATTGATTTTAAGGAAGGAATAAAACAGATAGTTCAGCCACATCCGTGTCTTCACCGCACCCCATTCGCCTGGGGTTCCACCCCAAGCCCCGGACCAAAGTTTTTAGTGGAGATAATCGGATTCGAACCGACGACCCTTTGATTGCGAACCAAATGCTCTACCAACTGAGCTATATCCCCAAAGTGAAAATATCTTAACGCTTTTGAGCAAAAAAGACAAGTGGAATTCAAAAAAAATGCACCAATTTTTCCCTGGACCGCAAATCGTTCCCGAATCAGAACCAGGGTGCCTTCAGACCCATCATGTCCATAATCATCCCGACGTAGCTCACAAAGTTCGGATATCCGAACAGGTGGAGCAGGTAGTACAGAATTATTGTCAGAATCACAAACACAGGCAGCTTGAACCCGATGTTTATCCAGTCAAGGTTCAGCGAAAACTGCATCAGTATGTAGAGCGCGACAATCAGGACCATGAAAATCAGGAAGTGGTTTGTTGCGAGCATGGAGACCGGAAGAACCGCCACCAGAATCGCCATCGGCAAAATCTTTTTTGCACCCTTCGTGCAGCAGTTTATTATCACAATCTTCAGTAGCAGGAAAAAGAAAATCAGAAGCGCAAAAGAAAATGCCCGGCTGCTCAAAATCTGCTCCAGCCTGCTTTCCTCCCAGTCAATCTCCGACAGAGTGGCCATGGTCTTGGAATCGAATTTTAAAAAGAATGAGCCTATCGTGACAAAGAGATTTGAAAACTCGTTGTCCCTCGCCATCGCGCTTTTGTAGACAAGAATCGGCTTGATTGCGATAAATATTGCCGCCGCGTAAACCAGGTCCGCAATCACATCGACGATATAGCGCATGAAATTTCTGAACACAAGCCCCGACGCACTTTTTTTTCTGAGACTCGCCGAAAAATATGTCCTTATGTCCTTGACCTCACCGCCGGAAGAAAAGAACTGCGCCCTCTTGTCCACCGGGGTCACGTCGTCGGAATCAGCCTCGTCGTCTTCGTTCTTGACGCTCTCCTTGAATCCCTTCGACTTTGCAACAAAATAGTCCCTCGTGTTGCTGAAAAAAAACGAGAGCGTGTCCAGCGGACTTTGGTCCATATATTCGTAGGGAAATTTTCCTCTGGAGATGTAGTCCAGAAAAATTCTTCGCACAATCTTGGCATCCGTGGAGTCCAGGGCCGAAATGTCTATGCGGTACTTGTCCTGCCAGTTCTTGAGCTGCAAAAATTCGGGGACTGCGTTTGTGTCGTCGTAGCTGTACTTGCGACCGTTTTCGCCATTTTTCTTTCTATATAGTATGTCCGCCTGGAATCCCTCTATCTCTTCCTTCTTGATTTTTTCGACCGGCCTACATTCAACAGAGACTCCCTCGGTGGTCATGGTGGATTTCGCGTTCCAGTGAATTCCTTCCTCGGTAAAGACAAACCCGGTCCTTCCGCCTTTTATCCACACGGCACTGATTATGGTCTCCTTTTCGGAAATGGAAAACTCCTGCCGGATTAAAAAATCTGTGCTACTCGAAAACTCTGATTGAATCTGCATATTATTCCCCACTGCGATGATTGTAAAGTAAATCTTAAATCCTGTAAAGGGAATATCGGTTTCCAGTGTGCTGTGATTTTCTGGACGGCATCCGGACGTTCCCCCCGCGCCCACATGGCGGTCCCCGGCATACGCATGTCGTACCGGCTTTCCGGGGTTTCATTGCTGCGCAAGTGTGCCGTATGGCCCACCCCCTCCAATCCGGCGTAGAGACCGAATTTACATTTTTTTTACAAGCTTAGTCCGCATCCTCCACGCATAAAAGGACCTCAATCCGATTTTTTTTCATTTGGCAAGGCGCCGGGACATTTCGGTGTTCATTTTTTTTGAAAAAAAATAAAAAAATTGAAAAAAAAGCTTCCTCGGTGTTGACATATGTGGGCGTGGCATGATATATTAACCCTTGTCGCCACAACAGAAAGGCGGCGTAGCTATTTGACAGCGAAGGGACGGAAGGAAGACAAAAGAGAAGGTGGGCGCGACAGGAAAACAGGATAAGCTTCTGGCCTACGGGCC
>CACZPR010000096.1 GCA_902783155.1 uncultured Spirochaetaceae bacterium | reverse complement strand
GGACTATGTCCATTAAAGACTGGGGACTGGCAGTTAATCAGTTTGCAATATTATTTGACGGGCGTGTTCCCGGCTTTAATTAACCCCCTGCCATTTACACAGAATTTATGACAGGGTCCAGTTTGGGAAGAATGATTCGGCAATGGAAATTTGTTGGTTCCATAGCCGATACATTTTCAGAAGTGAAAAACAACGTCAAACCTCTGATTAATACTTGAAGCATTACCAAGTGGAGTCGTCATAAATTTCTGATGTTAATCTTTCATACTCTTCCTTGGAGATTTCTTCCTCCCTGTTATAATACTTGTATTCTTCTTTTATAATTTTTTCATCATCCTCATCCCATGAATAGATTATCTCTCCTTCTTTAACTGCGTCCCAATAAGGTGGGAAGGAAGAGTAATAGTACTCAGATAATTTTCTGAAACGATTTCCATCCCATTTATAAGTGGTATAGGAGGGCGACACGTTATTTCCCCAGAATCCTTCACGTATTATTCCATTTCCTTCAATATGTAGATTGTATAATCCCTCCAGAAGTTCAAATTTCTTTTCTTTCGGATTGTATATATACAAATTGTAATAATGGTTATATGCACCGCTGTAAAATTCTATGTTTTCCATTATGTCCATATAGCCGTCGCTATTTGCATCAACTAAAGTAAACTGACTTCCAATGTCTTCATAATCATCATTGTCATCAAAATTAACGATGTCATCATCAACGTTCCATGTCGTTTTTGTTTCTATCGTTCCTATTTCTATTTCATTTCCGTCATCATATATAATTGTAAGTGTGGCTGAGAAAAGTTTTCCTGTAATACAAAAAATCATTACAAAAAGCAATAGAAAAAATCTCTTCATAAATATACCTCTACAAATTTTAGCTCCTGGTATTTTTTCTCAATAAATCTTGATTTGTTGGAACAGCAGAATTCGAGTCGTTATTTATTTTAGAACCCATATTTTTTAGAGCTTTTTTTACATCCCGGATTTCTTCTATCGTTGCAACCTGCCAAGAATATTTGTCTAAAATAATAAAAGCTCGTATCAAGCCAATTATAATTCCGATTATTATAAAAATCCATGAATTTTTAAGGAACCAAATTTCAGCATAGGGAAATTTGCTTTTTATCCATGCAAAGCTTACAAATCCCGATATTATCCAGAATAATAAAGCGAGAACAGCATGAACCCTGTTTAGTGCAGTTTTAAAAGCTACGTTGATTCTTTCGACGACCATAAAAATCCTCCAAAATCATAATTATCTTCACTACTGAAGATTAACTACTGGTAATGTAAAGTTGAAAATACTTCCATCTTTTTATATAAGTTTTACTTATAGATATACAATTCTACATCAGCTATACTCACTTGTCAACAAGCAACGCATATAGAAAAATATTATCATTGATTTACACTTATGGACAATATACAAATCTGTCTTGCAAACAATATGAAGCGTCTTAGAAAGCAAATGAACTTTTCTCAGGAAAAACTTGCGGAAGAGGCCGGGGCATCTGCAAATTATATTGCGATGATTGAATCGGGAAGATACTTTCCGTCTCTCCCAATGCTGCGGCAGATTGCTGGTTCATTGCATGTAGATTCCTTGGATTTGTTTGACAAAAAAGGTCTTGAGTATCAGAGTCTTGAAGCACTTAGAAAAGAACTTTTGGAAAGCATGGCCAATGTCATAAACACTGCGTTTGATAAATTGGAATAGCAGTTATTACAAACCCACATACGTAAGAAAATCTAAGCCCGACATTTTTTTCCCCATCCATTCCCTTAAGGATTCTACGCCGGATTGGAGGGGGCCGCTTGCGGATTGCGGAGCAATGAAACCCCGGAAAGCCGGTTATACAAGTTTGTGCGCAAGGCCGGGGTGTGTCTGCCGGGGAATCGGGCGGTGTCCGTCCAAAAAATAAATTTGCCTGTTTTCCAAAAAAACGTTATTATTTATATGGAAGAAATTTTTATAAATAATATCAGGGCTTTCGTTTTGAGGGTCCTCGGAGGTATATATGGCGGATTGCAACGGTGCTTGCTCATCTTGTTCTGCGGCAGGGTCTTGCTCCAGTGAAAAAAAGGATTTGCATGAAAAGCTTTGTGCGGGTTCTTCTGTTAAAAAAGTTATTGGCGTTGTGAGCGGCAAGGGCGGCGTGGGTAAGTCTCTTGTCACAAATCTTTTGGCGTGCAAGGTTTCGCGCGACGGTTACAGGACTGCGATTCTTGATGCCGACATTACGGGGCCTTCAATTCCGACTGCATTCGGTTTGACTCAGGAAAAGGTTCAGAGCGGTGTTATGACCTGCCCCGACGGAAGCCAGAAGGATTTCATCTACCCGGTGAAGAGCGAAAAGGGCGTTCAGATTATGTCGATGAATTTCCTTTTGCCGAACGAGACCGACCCTGTTATCTGGCGCGGGCCTGTGATTTCGGGTGCGGTGCGTCAGTTCTGGACCGACGTTCTTTGGGAGGATGTTGATTTTATGTTCGTTGACTGCCCGCCGGGAACTGGGGATGTGCCTCTGACCGTTTTCCAGTCAATACCAGTGGATGGTATAATCGTTGTGTCGTCTCCGCAGCAGCTTGTCCGCGTGATTGTCGAGAAGGCCGTGAACATGGCGAACATGATGAACGTTCCGGTTCTTGGTCTGATTGAAAACATGAGCTATGTGCGCTGTCCGGACTGCTCAAAGGAAATCCGCATTTTTGGCGACAGCAATATCGACGGGATTGCGAAGGATTTTGGTCTGGAGGTTCTTGCACGCATTCCGATTGAGCGCAACATGTCGATTGCGGTGGACAACGGTGAGATTGAAAGTCTTGATGACGATTATGTTGATTCCGCAGCCGCAAAAATCGAGGCTATGATTAAAAAAGTCTGAGCTGATGGTTGAGCTAGTTTGCGGTCCGATGGCTACTTTGAGTCATCAGGCTTTCAGAATGTTGGTCGAAGGATTCGGGGGGTGCGACTGTTATTTCACCGAGATGATTAACGCCGCGTCCCTTTTGAATTTGGGACCTTTTGAAAAGTTTTATCTCCTTGACGCTCCCGTTCCTGAAAAAATCGTATGGCAGCTTACCGGAAACAAGGTGGAGCCGATGGTCAAGGCGGCATCACTTCTTGCGCATAAAAACGGTGTTGGCGTTGATTTGAACATGGGCTGCTCGGCTCCTCAGATTTACAAAACCGGTGCCGGGATTGCGTGGATGCTGAAACCTTTGTCCGAGACTCTGGAGCTTGTGCGCGGAATAAAATCTGCACTTGATGATGCGGAAAAGGAGTGCGGCGTACACAAAAGGCTTAGCGTGAAGTGCCGTCTTGGTGCGGATGATTTTACCGACAAAAGTTTTTTTGATTTTGTGGAAATGCTTTTTTCGGAAGGTGTAGAGGCTTTGACTTTGCATCCGAGGACTTTGAAGGAGCGTCTGATTGGTAAGCCGAAGTATTCGTATGCGGAGGAAGTTTCCGTCCGTTATCCGAATGTTGCGGTCTATGTGAACGGCGAGATTTGTGATTGCGCTTCCGCTGATTTTGCCATGGAAAAAGTTCCTCACGCCAAAGGTCTTATGGTCGCACGTGCCGCAGCCCAGAAGCCATGGATTTTTAGGGAACTGAAATCCGCTTTGTCGGGTGAAAAAAAAGCCGGATTAAAAATCGACAGGAAAAAAGTTGCCCTGGATTTTGTCAATTATATAGAAGATTTTCAGCCGCCTGAGTTTTACAAGACCAGAATCCAACGCTTCTTTTCTTATTACTGCGACAATTTTTCTTTTGGGCATTATTTTAAAACACAGATTCTCAACTACCACTCACTTGACGAAACACGCAAAAAAATAGAAGAATATTTTGATAAAGTTCCAGACGACAGAGAGGTGTTGATATGAAAAAGATTTTTGTAGCCCTGGCCGCTGCTTTTGTTTTGGCGGGAAATGCATTTGCGCAGCCGGTTGTGGAGAAGATTGGAATCTACAAGTGCGGTCTTCAGCCCAAGCAGGTTCTTTTTTCGCCCGACGGAAAATATATCGTGCTTCCGCTTCTTGATGATGACGGATTTGACATTTTCTCGGTGGACGAAAAGAAAATCATAAAGCGTGTGAATCCGCCGAACGCAAAGAAAGTCGGTTTTGCCGAGGGGCTTTTCATTCCTGAGAAAAATGCGTTTTTTGTTTCTCAGATGACCACCGGAAAAATCTATGAGTATAGCTATCCGGGGTTCGAGTATAAGCGCGAGATTTCCACCGGGGGAACGTGGTCAAAGTTCATTGCGTACTGCCCTGAAAAAAATCTGCTTGCGGTGTCCAACTGGGTTTCAAACAATGTGTCCATGATTGACTATGCGAGCGGAAAGGTTTTGCGGAAAATTCCAACAGGAGCCGCTCCGAGGGGTCTTTATTTTCTGGACGGGGGAAAGTATATAATCTCTCTTGCGTTTGACGGCGGTGTGATTGAAAAATTCGACGTTGACAGCGGAAAAAGGGTGAACAAAATCTACATCCAGAATGCGGCCATGCGGCATATTGTTGTGAACAAGGCGAACGACACTGCGTTTATCAGCGACATGTACCACGCGCACATTCTCAAGCTGGACCTTGCGACTTTCACAATCACATCGAAGACAAAGGTTTACACGAACCCGAACACGATAGAGCTTTACAAGGACAGGTATCTTTTTGTTTCATGCCGGGGACCGAACAATCCGAAAGATTACACCCTGCGCTCTCCATCCAACGGACAGATTAAGATAATCGACACCACGGACATGAGCATTGTGGGTACAATCTACGGAGGAAACCAACCGACCGGACTTGACATTTCGCCCGATGAAAAGATTTTGTGCTTCTCTGATTTCCAGGATGCCGCGATTGAGATTTATAGGATTTCGGATTGAACCGGGAAACACACTGATTCGAGCGAGGTGTACATACCGTGTTGCGAGCAACCAGCCCCTCTGCGTCGGGGTTGGTGATTTTATCCTGCAACGGATTTAATCAGGTCGCAAGTTCCATCACTTGTGCAAGAGGAATACCGGTACAGCGTGAGATAATTTCTGGCGGAATGTTTTCCTTCAAAAGATTTTTAGCGTCTTCAGCGGCTTTTTTTGATTCTCCCCTGGCAATTCCCTCGATTATGCCGGTATTTCTTCCATCGTCATAACCTTCGAGATAGCCGTCTTCGCGGACGTTCTCTTCGTAAATCTCCTGATTGAATTCCGTCAAAATCATTCCGATTACCTCCGCTTTCTGCCGCCGGAAAAATCCGTCCAGAAGGTTTGCTTTTATTGCATCATCTACGGCTTTGTTTATGGCTTCGTGGTCGCCCATGCCATTTTTCAAATTATTACGAACCATATCCACAAACTTACAGTAATGATACAACGGTTTGCACTTTTTTTGAAGTACCTGATTAGGATTTTTGTTTATGTTCTTGATGTACGCAGTCCACTCGTAGGCTTCGGTCTTATCTTCCTGCATGAATGAATCGGAAAGTTTCATTGTAAATTCATCCGGCAGATGCTTGAGACCGTTGTAGAATACGATGAATTTCGGTGTGGGAATTTTTATCTCTCCGTTGCGGCAAGGGTCTTTTTTATTTTCGGTCAGATATTCTTGATATAATTGCGAGAAGTAGAGGAATCCTCGTAACGGCATATTCTTGTTGTAGCTTGACTGCTGTTCCCACAGAACCACATGGTCATCAATCAAGAAGGAGATGTCGTTGTGCATGGTGATATAAATCACATTTTCGATAGTGTTGACTTTCAGTGCATCCGCGTCTGTGTAGTGTGAGTCGTTCAGTGCATTGTAAAGCTCAAGCCGCCATCTTTTGCTTTCATCGGTATTGCGTCCGAAGATGGCTTTGAAAAGGCGGTCTTTGTATTCACGGTGCGACAGCGAAAGAAAATTTCTGTTTTCATTTGTCATATATATATAATATTCCGTGGAATTCAAGATTGTCATCAAATGTGCAAAAAAAATTGAATTTTTTTGAAATGCTGATTCATTTGCGGATAATGATTGTATTTCCAATTCTTTGGATGCACATTTCTCCTTCTGGCAAAGAGAATTCTTTTGGAATGCGGACAGCCTGGCTATTGCTGCTGGTTAATGCCTAAAGCATTAATCAGCGGTTCCCCAAGGTATTTACATTTATCAATAATCTAAAATCCAGTCAAGCTTGAGTAGTTTGCTGGATGTTTTTCTCTATCAGAAAACAAAAAGCCCCACCAAGTATAACCGATGGATCCGTTTGAATTAACTTTTGTAATTTCAACGGTAATGCCATAATAATCTTTTGCAGAAAATGAATCATCACTATGTTAAACCAAATATTTATCAAGTCTTAAATGAAAAACTTAGTTTTATAATGTGATATTACATTATAAAATCAAAATTATCTAGATATTTGGGTGAAATTTTACTGTCATTCTATAATTTTCTTTTCGTTAAAAAGGCATTCTTTCAGCATGAATGCAATCAGAGAAACGTTTGTGAATAATCTAAAGTATTATAGAAAGCTGAAAGGGATGTCGCAGGAAAAACTTTCGTATGCGGTTGAAAAAAGTATCGCCTACATAAATCAGATTGAGAACAAGGATTCTTGGCCGCAGCCTGAGATGGTCGATAAGATTGCCGTTGTCCTTGGGATTCCCTCGTCGGCGCTTTTTGATGAGTCCGGTTGCCCCGAAAACAAAAAAGAGCTTTTTAAAACCAGTTTTGGAAAATCTCTTGAAAATGAACTTTTGTCCCGGATTGAAAAAGACGTTCGGGATGTCTGCTCCCTTTTATGATATGCGGGTTCAATCGTGTTTTCCGTTGAATTTAAAAGCCCAGAAATTGTACAACTTCGTTGCCTTGTTTTTTAACGTCGCATTTTTGATGTTCACTTTAGAACAAATCTGAGTGTGAGCCTGTCCGCGATAGTTCAAGAATAAGCAGGCCATCTTTTTTCCTGTAGATTAAAAGCCAGTCCGGGCGGATGTGCAGTTCTCTGTGACCTATCCAGTTGCCTTCAAGCGCATGGTCGTGGTATTTTTCTTCAAGCGGCTCGTCGTTGGCAAGTTTTGAAACAACAGAATACAATTCTTCCATTTTATAATTTCGCTTTTTTGCAAGTTTTACATCTTTTTTATATTGGTTGGTCCATTGGATTTTGTAAATTTTTTCTGCTTCTACCATGACTGCATCTCCTGTATGGCTTCTTCTACCGTATACGTTTTGACGGACTTAGGGTTTTTCTCATATTTTTTGATGAGTTTGTCGCCTTCTTTCATTGCCTTGATTGTCTTGCGGTTGGGGCGGTCGATTCCAATCTCAAAGGGGATGCGGCCTTCCCGCAAAACGGTTTTTGTGAAGACGTTGTAAAGTCCTGAAACCGTCATTCCAATGTAATCGCAGAATTCTGAGATACCTTTTTTGTCTTCGTCGTCCAGTGTGATTGTTAGATTTGCCATAATACACCTCGCTATATGTGAAAATTATGTGATTTCTATGTGTATTATACAGTAAAACTGGTGTTTTTCAAGTGGCTGAATCTTCTTTCCCCGTCCAAAGGCAATTCCTTGCATCCGGGCAGAATGAGGTTCAATCGTGGCTTCCGAGCATTTTTTCCATCCAGATCATGTCGTACCACCGTCCGAATTTGCTGCCGCATTTTGTGAACTCACCGCATTTTTGGAATCCGAGGTGCGCATGGAACTGCTCGCTGTTGTTCGAAAGATATTCGTCTTCATTTTTTGTCACGGCAATGCATGCGTATGCGTTCAGTATTCCGATTTTTTTCAGGCGCGCCTCAAGTTCTTCATACAAAGCCCGGCCATATCCTTTTTTGTGCTTGTCCTTTGCGATATAGATTGTCAGCTCCACGCAATGTTTGTACGCGGCTCTTTCTTTGAATGTGTTTGCGTATGCGTACCCTGCAATCTTTCCATCTTCGACAATGCAGATATATGGATACTTTTTTTTGATGCGTTCAATCCTTGATTTGAATTCCTCAAGGGTCGGAACTTCATATTCAAAAGATATGGCCGTGTTCTGAACATAGTATGAATATATTTCAAGAAGATTTTGTGCGTCGCTGATTTCGGCACCGCGGATTTCAAATGTATTTGTTTTCATTTTTTTATGATACCACTATCGGGATTTTTGTGGAACAGGAAAAATCAGCCGGAGGAGTTTATCGGCCTGATGGAATCTGGAAAAACATAGAAGTCATTTTTCTGTCTTCAGTTCAAAGACTGGAATCTCTTTTTTCTTTGTGTATTTCCAGTCCTTGTCGTGGCTTCCGGGGAGACCTGAGTCTATGCGCTCGTTTTCCTGCTCAAGCTGGTGGACTATCATTTTTTTGAATACGTCCATGAGCGGTTCGGGGTCTACTGATTTTTCAACTATGCCTGCGTCCTGCAGTTCCCGGATCAGATAGTAGCATGACTCGATTGTGGACACGCAATATTCTGCGGGTTCCTTTTTGAACGTGAAGATTGAACGGTAGTTTCCGCTGAACGAAAATTTCGGGAGGCTGTGGAGATTTTGGCTTTGCTTCAGGATTTTTTTTGAGCAGAACCATGTGGAATCAACGATTATGACCAGGAGCTTTTTTGTACCGACGGTTTCCTTGAATCCTTCTTTGCCTGCTGTCCATGCGTCTTCAGCAGGATAGAGAAGGACGGGATAATATTGAGGGTCTTCGAGAAGTTCGTTCAGCCGTTTATGGTTTGTAAAATCGACCCCGACAAGTATTTCGCTTTCCGGGAGCCTCAGTGCGGCAAGATGACCTGTTCCGGTTTTCTGTCTGTTTGCTTCCTTTGGGTGCATGAGAAGGACGAATTTGACTCCGCAGTCAACTGGTATGAGACCGTCGCAAAAACAGGCGGACTTTGGTTTGAAACATCTGTAACAAAATTCACGCATGGGAGGATTTTAACGGTTTTGTCGTTCCGGGGCAAGGGTTGAAAATCAATTTGTATTAAAACTTTGCCAACCGGCAGATTTTTTTTCTTGTGCTAAGTCGCGGGGAGTATTACAATGATGGTATAGGGAAATACTGATATAAATCAGCGGTTCCATAGGTTTAGGAATGTCGTCAAACAATAAGTTTTCTAAGCAGATTGTCATTATTCTCTCCGTTTTTGTGCTTGTGGTCAATGTGCTGCTTGGCGCCCTTTTGATGATGCAGTCAAAAAAAGCCCTCCAGGATCAGATGAGGGAGCGTATGCTTGACATTTCAAAAAGTGCCGCTGCCCTTCTTGATGGCGATGTCATCGGAAAGCTTCAGAAAGAGGATGAAGGTACCGAGCCTTATCAGCATGCATTGGACATCTTGCGTTCGTTCCAGGAGCAGGTGGAGCTTCGGTACATTTACGGAATCCGCGACATGGGCAACAAGACCTTCACTTTTACGATTGATCCGACGGTTGAGGATCCGGGTGAGTTCGGGGAACCGATAATGTATACCGATGCACTTTACATGGCAAGCCTCGGCATTCCGTCCGTTGATGAGGAGCCTTATGAGGACAGGTGGGGGCGTTTTTACAGTGCGTATAGCCCGGTCTTTGATTCCGCCGGCAATGTGTCCGGGATTGTCGCCGTGGACATAGATGCAGGGTGGTTCGAAAAACAGCTTCGCAATCAGGTTTACATAATTCTTGCCGCATGTGTCGTGTCGCTTTTGGCCGGAGTCACCATTGTCCTGATTGTCACGGGAAAACTCAGGAAACGTCTGTCATTCCTCAATTCGGAGATTAATCACCTTGCTGATGATGTTGAGGTTCTTGCCGTTGAACTCAGGCTTGCATCCGAAGAAGACCACCATAATCATTATGATGCCGACAGTGATTCAGGGGAAGATTTTGATGTTTTGGACGGAAAGCTAAAAGTTTTGAGCAGGGAGCTTCGGAAGTATATTTCGGACGCACGTTCTGCGGCTTATATCGATTCCCTTTCGGGGCTTGGAAACAGGAATGCATACGACAAGGTTTTGAAAAAGTTTGATGCCAGGATTGCCGAGGGGAAGGTCTGTTTTTCCATTGCAGTTTTCGACATCAACGGGCTTAAAGAGGTGAACGACAATTGCGGCCACGAGTTCGGCGACCTGATTATTACGACGGTTTCCGATATTCTGAAAGACTGCGTGAACTCAGATTGCCTATACAGAATTGGAGGGGATGAGTTTGTTGCAATCAAGGAGACTGATGATTCGTCTGCATTCGAGGATGTTTTCAAATTCATAGACCGGAAGCTAGATGAAAGGGACAATGTGCTGCGCATCGGTGAAAAAGATGTTCCGCTTGCCGTTTCAAAGGGTGCCGCATCCTACGTCAAGGGGACGGATTTGGATTGCAAGAGCGTGTTCCACCGTGCCGATGAAGCGATGTATGCGGACAAGGCAGCCTGGTACTCGATGCACTGTGACCGACGTAGAAAAAGGTAGCGCTGGTAATAGTTAAACGCTAGATATAGTGTACATTGCAACGAAATATTATAGTTATAGCGTAATCTTTTTGGTTTTTTGTTAGCTTTTATTGTTGCTTAAACTTTGCGAAAAGATTATATTAGAGTGTGAAGACAGGGAGCCGGGGGCTTTCTTGAAAATCTAAAAGTCACGACAACGGGTGCTTTCAGGAACATGAGTTCTTGAAAGTGACTTAGAATAACACTCACAACAAAGAGGTTTAAGATGAACGCAAGAGAAGAATGGGACGGCTTTAAAGGTCGTTTGTGGAAGGAAGAGGTCAACGTTCGCGACTTCATTCAGAACAACTACACACCTTACGATGGGGACAACAAGTTCCTCGCTGGTCCGACCGCTGCAACCAACAAGCTTTTTGACGAGCTTCAGAAATTGCAGAAGGAAGAGCACAACAAGAAGTCTATCGGATTGGATGGAAAGGAAAGAACCGGTGTCCTTGATATGGATACCGATATCGTAACCGGACTTACTTCACATGGTCCCGGATATATCTGTCCTGAAGGAAAAGAACTTGAGCAGGTCGTTGGTCTCCAGACAGACAAGCCTTTGAAGAGGGCATTCATGCCTTACGGTGGAATCAAGATGGCTGAACAGTCATGCGAGATGTACGGATACAAGCCGAATGCAGAGCTCCACAAGATTTTCACCGAATATCACAAGACACACAACCAGGGTGTTTTCGATGTCTACACACCGGAGCACAGGGCTGTCCGCTCAGCACACATCTTGACAGGTTTGCCTGATACATATGGACGTGGACGCATCGTCGGTGACTATCGCCGTGTTGCACTTTACGGTATCGACTTCCTGATTAAGTCAAAGGAAAAGGATTTTGCAAACATCGGTGACGGAACAATGACAGAAGAAGTCATCCGCCTGCGCGAAGAGGTTTCCGACCAGATTAAGGCACTCAAGGGACTGAAGGAAATGGCAGCCCTCTACGGATTCGACATTTCAAATCCTGCAAAGAACGCTAAGGAAGCATTCCAGTGGCTGTACTTCGGATATCTCGGTGCCGTAAAGACTCAGAACGGTGCTGCAATGTCTGTCGGACGCATCTCAACATTCCTCGACATCTTCATCGAACGCGACCTTAAGAAGGGAATCCTTACAGAAGAAAAGGCTCAGGAACTCGTAGACCACATCGTCATGAAGTTCCGCATGGTTCGCTTCGCACGTATCGAATCATACAACCAGCTTTTCTCTGGCGACCCGATCTGGGCAACTCTCGAAGTCGGTGGACTTGGACAGGATGGCCGCTCAATGGTAACAAAGAACGACTTCCGCTTCCTCCACACATTGGAGAACATGGGTCCTTCACCAGAGCCAAACATGACGGTTCTTTATGCAAAGAGACTGCCAGAGAACTTCCGCAAGTATGCAGCAAAGATTTCTATCGATACATCATCAATCCAGTACGAGAACGACGATGTTATGCGCCCAGTCTGGGGTGACGACTACTCAATCTGCTGCTGTGTTTCAGCTACACAGACCGGTAAGGAAATGCAGTTCTTCGGTGCACGTGCAAACCTTGCAAAGGCTCTCCTCTACGCCTTCAACGGTGGTCTTGATGAAGGACTCAAGAAGGGCGTTCAGATTGGACCTGAGTATGCACCAATCACAGATGACGTTATCGACGCTTCAAACTACCCGATGGTCGTCCGCAAGTACAAGGCAATGCTCGAGTGGCTGGCTGATGTCTATGTAAACGTCTTGAATGCAATCCACTACATGCACGACAAGTACTACTATGAAGCTGAGGAACTTGCCCTTGAAGATACAGATGTAAAGCGCACATTCGCAACAGGTATCGCAGGATTCTCACACGTCGTAGATTCACTTTCTGCCATGAAGTACGCAAAGGTCCATGTCAACCGCGAGAAGGTCGAGGTTAAGGACAAGGCCGGAAACGTAATCAACACTGTTACTCTCGTTAAGGACTTCACTGTTGAGGGCGACTTCCCACGCTACGGACAGGATGATGACCGTGCAGACGAAATCGCTGTCAACCTCCTGAAAGAGTTTATGACAATGATCAGAAAGCACCCGACATACCGCAACGCAGAGCCTTCAACATCAATCCTTACCATTACATCAAACGTTGTTTATGGAAAGGCAACTGGAGCTCTTCCAAACGGTCGTCCAGCAGGCGCACCATTCTCTCCTGGAGCAAACCCATCTTACGGTGCAGAAACAAAGGGCTTGATCAAGTCTTTGAACTCAGTTGCAAAGCTGCCATACCACTATGCTTTGGACGGAATCTCAAACACCCAGACAATCAACCCGAGTGCTTTGGGACATGACGAGAACGAGAGAATCGACAACCTCGTGAACGTTCTTGACGGATACTTCGACATGGGACCGGAATCTGGCCACACCGGAGCACACCACCTGAACGTAAACGTATTCGGAGTCGAAAAGCTCAAGGACTGCCAGGCACACCCAGAGAAGCCGGAATATGCAAACTTCACAGTCCGCGTTTCTGGATATGCAGTCCGCTTCATCAACCTTACAAAGGAACAGCAGGATGACGTTATCGCACGTACCTGCCACGCTTCTCTGTAATCTGAGTTGACATAATTGAAATGCCCCGTCGGATTTTCTGGCGGGGTGTTTTTTTTTGTTGCAATCTTTTCCCAAATCCTGTAAATTTTATCTTGTAAGTTGGTTATAGATGTATACCGTCATGCTGAATTTATTTCAGAATCTGTTTTTCAGTGCGCTGATTTGTGGAGGAATAAAATGAAGAAACTTGTATTGATTTTGTCGGCATTGCTTTTGATTTTTCCGGTCTGTACTTTTGCAAAGCCTGCGAAAAAAGAAAAGACACTTGTCGAACAGGGACTCTCGCTTATCGAGCTGATGAAAGAAAAGGCAAACAACGAAGCTTATATAGGCATGCTTATCGGTTCATCCGCCAATTCGGTTTTCTTTGAAAAAATAAAGGAGCTTGGTTCCGGCGACATTTCAAATCTGGCCTGCGTTTACTGTCTTTCAGGCGATTACTCGGATTTTGTTTTAAGCTACCTGTCGGGAATTGAGGAACTTGGAATGCCGCACTTTGGAACGGACGGTTCGTTAAAGGACAGCTTTTCCCCGGAACTGTGGAACGACTTGAAGAGAAAAGTCTTTTTTGCGCTCCCTTCAATCTGGAACCTCTATGCCGGGGCAAATTCTCTTGAGATGGCTGCGCCAGGCGTTTTGTCTGCATCCTCAAATTTTGACAGCGATGAAATTGATTCCGACTGCATCTATATTTTCACATTTTCCGATTCATACCCTGTTGCTGTAAGTTTCCAGCGTGGAGAAGGCCGCTCCGTGTATGCGACTGCAAGTTACATTTTGGACAAGGCTTTCCCAAAATCACTAGAGTCCATGCAGGAACTTGGCTTTGACGTGCAACTGGAGAAAGTGAAATTCTGATGGAGCTGTTCGCGCCCGCCTGGTTTTGTCAGAAAATCCTTTGCAGGTTCAGCGAGTTCAGAACTGTTGTCACATATTCCATGTTGTCCGGAGTGATTACCGGTGTGCTGATTGAGAACGGTCTCTGGCTTTTTTCGACGTTTTCGGTCATCGCAGGAATTTCTCCAATGTTTTTACGCACAAAGGAACTGTCTTTTAGGGGAGAGTCCCTTGCAATCAGTACCACGGCTGAATCATCGTCATCGGTTATGTCCGAGCGAAGTTTTGATGCCGCATAGGCCGCGCTTGTTTCCCTGTCCGCAAAGTATTTGTACTTTATGAAAAGCTCCCTACATGCCTTGTTTGCTTCTTCATCGCTTACGTCCGCCGGATAGACAAAACTTCTGAGCATCAACGAGTTTTCCTTGAACAGATTTTCAAGACGCTCCAGATTTGATGGGTCGGCAGGGTCGGCAGGGTTCCTTTTTTCGATTGGAACATGGCTGTCCAGAATCTGAACGTTTCCCTGTGCATCCAGCTTGAGGTTTCTGTCGGTCGGAAGTATGAATCCGTTTACCGGGAGTGCGAGCTGCCATCCGTAGAGTCCTGAAATCAGGTTGCCGTAGTTTCCTGTGCTCATGCTGTAGTAGATTGCGCCCGAGACCATTTTTTTGATTCTGGTGAATGCGAATGTATAGAAGAAAGTTTGCGGAAGGATTCTGCCTATGTTCGCAGTGTTGGCAACTGTCAGATTGTATTTTTTGACAAGCTCCGGGTCGGAGAAGATTTTTCTGACCATATTGCGGCAGTCAGCCTCGGTTCCGTCCACCTCGATTGGATAAAGGTTTCCACCGTTCCAGGCAAGGTCGCTGTCCTCCAGTCCACAGACTTTTCCCTTTGGATAGAGCAGGACCGATTTTACCAGCTTTTTTCCACGCAGTGCGGTTGCAAGGCTTGCTCCAAGGTTTCCGGTGGTCGCGTCAAGGAGGATGGCCTTTTCGTCATTGTACCTGAGTATTGTCTCCAGTGCGGCGGCAAGATACGAGACTCCAAAATCCTTGAAGGTTCCTGTCGGTCCATGAAAAAGCTCCAGCACAAAAAGATTCGGCGCGAGCTGCTTTACTTTTGGCTCAAAGTTGAAGGCATTTGTCGCTATTGTCTCGCAGATGATTGGGCTGAATTCCTTGTTTATAAGAGCTGACGTGAGTGTTCCCGCAAGGTTTGCGAATGATGTGTTTTCGTCGGCATACAGAATCCAGTGCCTCAAATCCTCCGTGTCGCAAGGAACATAAAGACCACCGTCGGATGGCATGCTCCTGAGAAGTGCGTCCTTAAAACTTACGGAATCGTTTCCATTTCTTGTACTTATAAAGCGCATTAAAATCTCCCGTTTTGGCCCTGGTGGACCTTATCCCATTTTGTTTTCAAAAAAATCGCTTTCTTTAAAAAGTTTAACATTTTGACCGATTTTTTCAAGGGGGTGGGGTGCATATCAGTATTCTGCCCGTCGTAGAGTGGATTGTGAAAATAAAAAATCCCCTGTCGGCAATGTCGGCGGGGGATTCTTTGTTGTGTCCGTGGAAAGGACTTACTGTTTTACGTAGGTTGCGGACATCCACATTCCAGAAACATTTTGTGCGGAGAAAGTGATTGTCGTGCCGTCTGAACTTACAGTGCCGTTCATTGACATACCGGCTCCCTCTCCGGTGGTTGCTGTGTTGGTCAATGTGATTGCAGTGCCACTTAATGTGTAAGTGCATTGAATGGAGTTAAAACCTGAAAATGTGTTTCCTGTCCCATTCAGAATGGCAGTGTTTCCTGTTGCTGCAAAAGTGAGTGTGAGGTAGTTTTGTTCGTTGACACCTTCATTCATCCCTGCCTCGGTTTGCCCCATCATTGCAGTTGTTGACTTGTAGGTGTTGCCCGCTACCAGGTTTGTCTGTGTTGTGCCGCTGTTTTCATTTGTTCCGCTTGCCGTGTTCTGGCATCCTGTCACCAGAGCTACCGCCAATGCCGCGAACAGTGCGACGATAACAAGTTTTGTCTTTTTCATGTAAAACCCTCCTTAAGGTTGTGAATATAACTTGATTATACCATGGGGGGGGGTATTATCAAATAAAATTTTGTTATTTCACTCTCGTGTTGCATGGGATGGAAAACAAATTAGTCTAAACTCGCAAGACCTGCTCCACGTATTGGGGGTTTGCGGCAACAATTTTTAGTAACGCAAGGGCAGCTCCGGCTGGTTTTCTCCTTCCCTGTTCCCAATTTCGTAGTGTTCCGACTTTCACGCCTATCATGTTCGCAAATTCTTCCTGGTTTTTGTTCGTCTTTTCTCGTACTTCTTTTACATTGAGTGGAGAATAGACGAAAACTCTTGATGGCTTCATTTCTCCTTTTGAGATGGCTACTGCCTGCTGCATACTTTCCATAAGTTCGTTGAAATCAAATTCTTTTTCTTTCATTTTGCAAACTCCTTGGCTATTTCGCCAAAATCTATATAATGCGTCAATGGCGTAATCGTGTCAAGGGAATGTTTTGGCTGGTGCTTCTCAAATCCAATATTGTAATTACTCCCTTTTATATGTAGAATATCCGCATGGTTAATGTTCAGGAGGAGCAGGAAAAAAAGCCCAGATGTCTTCTGGTGGGCGCTCCGAATAAAAATGATGAGGAACCAAAGGAACTCAAGGGACTCGTGGACACTCTTGGCATGGAGACTGTGCAGATGGTCGTGCTTGCCAGAATCGAGCCGAATCCTGTGTACGGCATTGGAACCGGGAAGGCGCATGAGATTGTGGACAGGGCCAAGGAAGTTTTTGCCGACTGCATAATCTTTGACTGGGAAATCTCTCCGTCCAAGCAGAGGAACTGGGAGAAACTTGCGGGAATCAATGTGTTCGACAGAAACGAGGTCATAATCAGGATTTTTGCACAGAGGGCAAGAACAAAGGAGGCCGCGCTTCAGGTTCAGCTTGCCCAGCTGACATACTCGCTTCCAAGACTCAGCCACATGTATGGAAATCTTGCCCGGCAGCGTGGTGGAAACTATGGTGCGAAGGGCAGCGGGGAGACCCAGCTTGAACTTGACCGCAGACAGATTGAGGACAAGATTCTTCAGATAAAAAAGGAACTGGCCCAGGTTTCAGTGAACCGCCAGACCCAGCGCAGGCAGAGGGAAAGGACATCCGTTGCGACATGCGCCCTTGTTGGATATACGAACGCAGGAAAATCCAGCCTCCTTAATGCCCTGACAGGTGCGGACGCTTTTGTTGAGGACAAACTTTTTGCCACGCTTGACCCGACCACGCGGAAGTTTTCAATATCCGAGGCGGCACAGGTTCTTCTTACGGACACGGTTGGCTTCATCTCCAATCTGCCCCACACGCTGATAGACGCTTTCCGGTCTACGCTGGAGGAAGCATCCCTTGCCGATTTGCTTCTGGTTGTCGTTGATTCAAGCGACGAGAAGGCTGTTTTTCAGTATGCGCAGGTCCTGAAGGTTCTTGAGGAAATCCACGCGGATTCAATCCCGAGGATGGTCGTCCTGAACAAGGTTGACAAAATCAGTGGGGACCATGTTCTTCTTGCGAATCTGGACGCGCATTTTCCGGGTGCGGTGCATGTCTGTGCCAAGACCGGAGAAGGATTTGAGGAACTTGTTTCCGGCATGACCGAAAATCTTTTGGGCGCGGTCGCAAACTATCTTGTCCCGGTGGACCGTTCCGACTTGGTCGAGGCTGTCAGAAAAAATGGAACCATAGAATCCGAGGAGTGGCTTGAGGATGGTGTTCATCTTGTCGCCCGCATTCCGGGGCATGTGGATTCGGACGGAAAGTTTTCAACAAAGACTCTTTCTTTGCTGAAACCATACCAGGTAAAAAATTTTAGTTGAGGGGAAAAATGTACGACGAAAGAAACTACGGTCCGGGAAATGTGGACGTAAATCAATTTGGAACGCAGTACGGTAGATTTGAGGACGACCCGTATCCACAGGCGCAGAAGGAATCCAGGCTTCCAAAAATCCTTCTTTTTGTGCTGATTGGTGTGGCCGTGATTTTTATTTTGGGAACGGTGGTCGCTTTTGCATCAAAAAAGGGAAACCTTGGTCACGCCTACAGACATTCGGACCCAAGCCCCGAAAAAGTTGTCAACCGTTCCAGACGCTCATCAAAAAAACTGACCACGACAAATCTTGGACAGATGCGGGTTTCGATTCCGGGAGAGTCGGACGGAAAGGGCAAGGCTCTTCTGGTTGTTTCTCCATGGTTTGCATATCCGGAGGACGACATCCAGCTTTTCGAGGAAATCTCGCAGAAGGACAGGCTCATAAAGTCCCTTGTCAGCACATATTTTTCTGCAAGAACAAAATCCCAACTTCTCGCCCTGGGAGAAAAGAAGGTGAAGGACGAGCTTAGGAGTCAAATCAACGAGCAGCTTGTGCTTGGAGACATCGAGGCCCTGTATTTTGACGAGTACATTTTCTTTGATGAAAACCTTTAGCCGCCTCCCTGATTTCTGCAACCAAAACAAAATGGGCGTGTCCAAATTCTGCAAGGAAAATAAATTTTAGGAGAATGAATTGGAACAGACTATCTCTCCAGCCGCCCAGATTATAGTTTCTCTCATACCGGTCGTAGGCATTGTCTGCGGGGCCACGGTCATATTTTTCGCGCTTCTGTGGAGACACAGGGAGACCAAGCTCAAAATCATGAACAACACTTACGAGCCGCTGAAATTCAATCTTCCGGTCTTCTCGCTGCTTTCGGGTCTTTTTCTGACTGCGGTGGGGCTGGTTCTTTCCGTAATGTTCTTCTGGATTCACGGAGTCTCGTGGGCGGCCCTGGGTGGACTTGTTCCATTCGCAATCGGGGTTTCGCTGCTTGTCTTCTATAAACTGAATCCTGATTCCAAAAAGAAAACGGGAAATGAAAATTAGCCCGGAAAAAAAAGCTGAAAACAAAGAGATTCTCCAGCGTGACAGGAACCTGATAAGGAGCGCGATTGATGGTGACCCGGATGCGTTCGCCACATTGGTTTCCTTCTATTATAAAAGGGTCCAGGCGTTGGGGTACCGTTTTTTTCAAAATTCCGCCGACACGGAGGATTTTATACAGGAAGTCTTCCTGAAGGTATTTAAAAAACTTTCAACATTCAGGGGTGAAAGCTCGTTCGCCACATGGCTTACAAGGATAGCGTTCACCACCGCGCTTAACGCAAGGGAGCGGACAAAGACTGTGGACGAAATCCAGGACTGGATGGAGTTTCCGTCAAAAATTGTAGGCCCCGAGGAACAGCAGATTCGGAGTCTGACACAGGATGCCGTAAAGGAGGCCATTATGGAGCTTCCCGAAAAGTATTCCGTCTGTCTTGACCTATATTTTTTCCACGACATGAGCTATGAGGAAATATCTTCGGTTACGGGGTTCCCGGTCAACACAATAAAGAGCCACATATTCCGAGCAAAAAAGATTCTACGGAACAGGCTCAAGGATTTTGGGTCCGGTTGATTCGGATTTGAAGATTTGAATTTTTGCTTTCAGTATTTTTTATGGAGGAAACATGAAACACGACTGCGAATACTATATGAACAAATATCTCTCGCTGGACAAGGGCGAAAGGATTCCCGGGTATCTGTCCGCGCATATAATCAGCTGTCCGTCATGCCGCCGCGAGGTGAAGGATTTTGTCCGTGCGGAAAAGATTGCGTCGGAGCCACTCAAGGTTCCCGTGGGTGCGGATGTCGCGGAGGTGAGAAAAATAGTCGCGCAGATTGATTTTGGACGCAGACAAAGGTCCCACAGGGTGTCGATTGGCAGCTGGATTTTCTTTGGCGCCTTCCTCTTGATTTCGATACTCGTGTGCGGAATACTGTCGCTGAAATCAAAGGCACTCATGTTCACGGTCTACTCGGCTTCCGCTCTGGCCATTGTCGCATACACGTTCGCGTTTTTTGCCTGCAACCTGGACTATTTTATAAAGCGGCTCCACATCAAAATCCAGACATGATTTTGCCGGACTAAAGTTTTTGGGGAAATCTGCCGATTAAACTGATATGCCGTCGAAGTCTAACAGCTACAGCAAGCCGGACTATTGGTCGCAGAAGGCCTTCAAGGAGGGCTATCCCGCAAGGAGTGTCTACAAGTTGCAGGAGATAGACCAGAGATTCGGAATGCTTAAAAAAGGTTACACTGTTCTCGATTTGGGTTCATCTCCGGGCAGTTGGACCGTTTGGCTGTTGCGCAATTTAAATAATTGTGGTAAAGTGGTATCGGTGGATTTGAACCCTCTGTCCAAGTCTGTTAAGGGCGACAACCTGATTTTTTTTCAGGGGGACCTTTTGAGTGAGGAAATCCGCGACAAAATCCGCGAGCAGGGACCCTACGATTTAGTGGTATGTGACGCAGCCCCTTTGACCACAGGGAACAGGACCATAGACACGGCCCGATCCCGTTCACTTGTTGAGATGGCTATTTGGTATGCGGAGCAAATGCTCAAGCCCAATGGGAATTTTTGCGTAAAGATTTTCCAGAACGGCGACCAACAAAAAGAGCTTCAAAAAATGAGAGAGATTTTTATGTCAGCCAAGGGTTTCAAGCCGGAAGCCTGCAGGACGGAGTCTTTTGAGACTTATCTTGTTGGACTTAAAAGGAAACCAAAATCCGTTGACTCCAATGAATAGTTGGTGTGGACGGAGGTATGGGCCGCAGCAGATTTGATAGACAGGTTAGGTTATGAAGAAATATACGTTTTCTAAGGAAATTTGTTACAGCAAGCGACTCAAGGCAAGGACGCATCTGAAATATGCGCTTACCTGTTCCCTTTCCGTGCTTTTTAGCGCAGGTCTCGTTGTGGGTCTTACCCTCGGTGTGGTCCACAACAACAACTATACAGGTCAGGGAGGAGCCAACTTTGCCCCCCTCATCGACATGAAGCCCGAGTATATTGATTTGGCGTCGCTGATGTCCGAGGAACCCATTGCCCCGGTTGGATTTGGAGAGGAAGAGATTGATTTGGTTGCTTCCGGTCTTGAGGTCCATGGTGATTCCGATTTGGCATCCACCGATGTAACGTCCGTAGATGCGGCATCCACAAATACGGTTGAATCCGAGCCTGTCTCTGAATCCACCGAGATTGCGGATTCCGGTGAGAAAGCTCTGGAAGATTCCGCCACATCCGAACCTGCCGAGGTCGCAAAGCTGAATGTTGAAAAAGAACGCTACCAGGAAGACAGCGACCTGTACTATACTGTTTACAAGCTGAAAAATGGTGAGACAGCATCCCTTGTTGCCTCGATGTTCAAGATTTCGCTGGACACAATTCTGAGTGTCAACGGTGTCACGAACGCCACAAGGATGGCCACCGGAACATATCTGAGAATCCCTTCGCTGAACGGAATCCTGTACGAGGTCAGCAAAGAGGGAGAGACCCTTGAGAATATTGTAAAGTCCGAGAACAAGCTGAAGAAGATAAATCTGGACACACCTTACCTTGCGAAAATCAACAACGTGGGAGTCAACGAGGCCCTTTCCGTTGGGCACACCCTGTTCCTGTGCGGCGACAAGCTGACGAACGACCAGCGTGCGGAAATCAGCGGAACGTCTTTCAAAAAGCCGTTGAAGAGTTCCTACTATATTTCTTCACCGTTCGGTTGGCGTGTGAACCCATTCGACGCAAGCAAGAGGTCCTACCACAACGGTCTGGACATGGCCTGTCCTACAGGAACTCCAATCTACTCCACCGCGGCGGGAACTGTTGTCACGGCTGGATATACAAGTGTCTACGGAAACTATGTAATAATCAAGCACACGTCCGGATACAAGTCGCTGTACGGACACATGAGCCAAATCAATGTGAAGTACGGCCAGTATGTGGACCAGGGAACAATCATCGGAAAGGTCGGAAGCACCGGCCAGAGTACGGGTCCGCACCTCCACTTTACAATCTACAAGAACGACAAGGCAATCAGCCCATACGAAAAAGTGTCGCTCTAAAATCTGTTTTTTCCTATGGAAGCCGCGGTTCTGTCCGTGGCTTTTTTTTGTCTGTTGCTAGAAGTCTTCGTTGTCAAATAGTTCTTCGGCGGTTCCGAATCCGGGGTAGTCGCGTCTGGATTCAAAATCCCTGAGCAGGGAGTCACATTCGTCGTTCGTTTCCGCTTCCCCCTTGATTTCAAATGGGATTCTGTTTTCGCGGACCGTTGTTTTCATAAAAAGATTGATTGCCCCCGATACCGTCATCCCAACGTCGTCGCAGAATTTTGAAAACTGTTTTTTGGTTTCCGGGTCCGTTTTTATGCTGATTCCTGCCATGGTATTACCTTTTACATATATGGTAATACTTTTTAGAAAAATATACAAGTTTTTGGGCGTTGCGGACATGTCGCAAGCTGTCGCTTGCTCATGGGCGTTGAGGGCATGTCGCAAGCTGTCGCTTGCTCTTTGAGTTTTTACTTGGTCGCGAAGGCTCCATTTTTTGCTTCGCAAAAAAAACGTAAAAACTCGCGATTTTTGGGCGTTGCGGGCGGCGTGTAGCGGTGGCGGCGGTTTTAGAGAGAATTATCCCGCAGAGGGGGTAGCGGAAAACCGTAGGTTTGGAGCGAGGGGGAGACTTCCCCCTCAAAAAATTTGATTGTGCGAAAAAATTTGACTATATTTTAGGGTATGAACAAGGAACTGATTATTCGGCAGACTGTCAATGACAATCGGAACATTCTTTCTTCGCCGTCGGACATAATGAGCACGGCACTGGAGTTCCAGAATCTTTTGATGATGTACGAGAGCGCGATAAAGCAGGTGACTACAAAATTTGAGATTCTGGAGGACGAGTTTTCGAGCAGGCACAGGCGGAATCCAATCGAGACGATTTCCAGCAGAATCAAGGACCCCCTCAGCATTGCGGAAAAGCTACAGCGCAAGGGTCTGGCGGTGACAATGGACAACATGGTTTCCAAGCTCTACGACATTGCGGGAATCCGTGTGACATGTCCGTTTATAAGCGACGTGTACCATGTTACCCAGATGCTTCTGCAGCAGGACGACGTTGAGCTGATAGAGATGAAGGACTACATAAGGAATCCAAAGAAGAGCGGCTACAGGAGTCTCCATGTGATTGTGAAGGTGGGTGTCTACTTCAGCGACATGAAGCGGGAGATTCCCGTGGAGATTCAGATTCGCACAATCGCGATGGATTTTTGGGCCGCACTGGAGCATCAGCTTCATTACAAGAAGGACTACAAGATGCCGGACGACATCAGCAGCGAGCTCAGGTCGATTGCGGACACAATCAACGATACGGACAAAAGGATGCAGGAACTTGCGAAGAACATCCCGGATTTTGTTGACTACAGCACCGGGTATGACCAGTAGTCCCGTCGTTTGCGTTCTCCCGGCTTTGTGAGATTGAATAAAGTTTTTGTGTGGTTTATTATTTCTTTAGAGGGACTTATATGGAAAAAAAGAAAAAGATAGGCATAATTGTTGTGGCGGCCTGTTTTGTTGTGGGGCTTGTTCTTGGAATTTCCCTTGGACTTGCGAATAAAAAATACAGGATTGCGATTTATGATTTGCCGAAAAATGTTTCCGAGAAGCTCCGGGGCTATGTGGAGTCGTCGGACAAAAAATTTGTTGTGACGGTTCTTGATGGCGGCTCCGGTTTTTCTGTGGCGGAATCAAAAAAATATGACGCCGTTTTTACATGGAACGGTGTGCTTGCGGAAAATCTTGCGAAGGCGGGTGTGGACATTCCGGCGCAGGCGTACTCAAAGATGCCCCAGGCTGTGAGAAGGTCCTGCCTTGTTGATGGAAAAAGCCGTATGCTTCCAATCCTTTATGACCATGTTCCGCTCTATTTTTGCAAGGACGCTTCCACGTACAACGATTTTTCCGGTCCGGAAACTTTGGTGGAGCTTGAGGCAAACATGGAGGCCGACAGGGAAAACTTTTCTTTCCCGATGCTTGTCGCGGGGTCCGAGGATGAGGATTTCTATGGCTTTCTGTCGATGGCGGTGGAGAGTGTGCTTGGTGCGGATGGGTACAAGGCTCTTGTGAAGAATCTTTCCGAAAAAAAGGATTTCCGCGCGGTTCTTGATGATGTGGTGACGAATACCCCGGATGGAGCAAGCCTTTCCTTGAGGTCCGTCCTTGAAAAAATTTTTGACTGGCAGTCCAGGGGGCTTCTGCAGCGTCAGTGGTACATGGTCGGGCGGACGGACCTGTTCAACCTGATGCAGTACAAGTCCTTCTATGTAAGCGCCATGCCTTTGGATTATTACAGAAATCTTCCAAGGATGGTGAGCTACAACTATACCGCATACAGGTTCCCGATGGAGAATGTTGACATGGACCATGGTCTTGTCGCGCATGAGATTGTGATGATTCCTCGCTCGAACAAAAAGGCCCTGAGAAATCTTGAAGACTATCTGGTGTCGCTTGACGTTCAGGAGCAGCTTTCCAATGTGACGACGTTTGCCCCGGTACATTCACAGAGCGGAGCCTACGACAGCATTTCCGATGACGCACGTTTTTATGCGGCCTCAACAAAATGGGGACCGCTTCCTCAGCTTGACCGTGCGGCTTTTACCTCAAAGGATGATGCCCAAAAATTTGCCAAGGATGCGAGGGAATTTTTCATTGTAGGTGAATAGATTTATATACATACTATTGAAATTTATACCGTTTTCCTTTATAGTTTGTCAAATATGCTGGAAATTCTTTTTTGAGAGGTAAACAATATGGCTTTTGATATTACCAAAGTTCGTAATATCGGTATCAGTGCCCACATTGACTCTG